>NZ_JANZKW010000005.1 GCF_027257935.1 Chitinimonas sp. BJYL2
CAGAGATGCGAACTATACGCACCACCCCAACAACCGTCAACACCCTCTCAGCAAGATTTTTACACCAAATACGTAAGTGCTTGATTTTCAATCAGCACAGCCAGAATGTTTCTGCGTATGGCGGAGATAATCTGGCAAGCGCTTGAAAACCACTGGTCAGCCCCCACCTCTGTTTCGTTGGAAATTCACATATATTTATTTAGAGACTGCAAGATGGCTACGATTACGATGTATTCCACCGGTGTCTGCCCCTACTGCATACGTGCAGAACAGCTCTTGAGCAGCAAAGGGGTCGGGATTGACCAGAAGATCAGGGTGGATCTGGAGCCGGATCGGCGCGAGGAGATGATGACACGCACCGGGCGTCGCACCGTGCCGCAGATATTCATCAATGAGCAGCATATTGGGGGCTATGACGACCTGGCCGCACTGGATCGCGCAGGCGGGCTGGACCCACTGCTGGGCCGCTGAGCGGTCTGCATAGCATCAGCCGGCTGAATCTGCGATGATTCGGCGGCCTTTTTTACTTTGAATTCAGCAGGAGTCGCCATGAGCGATCAGCAAGCACAGCCCATTTTTTCCATTGAAAAGCTCTTCATCAAGGATTTGTCCCTGGAAGTGCCTAACGCCCCGCAGGTGTATCTGGAACAAGTTCAGCCTGAAGTCGATATGCAGCTCCACACGGAGGCCCAGCAGATCGACGAGGGTTACTATGAGCACGTCCTGACCGTAACTGTGACGGCAAAGAATGGCGACAAGACGGTGTTCCTGGCTGAAGTGGCCCAGGGCGGGGTATTCCAGATCCGCAATATCCCTGCGGAAGATATGGACCCGATCTTTGGCGTCGCTTGTCCGAACATCCTCTTCCCGTATGTGCGCGAAGTGATCTCGGATATGGTGACTCGCGCGGGCTTCCCGCCGGTGATCCTCTCGCCGATCAATTTTGAGCAGATCTATCTGCAGCGCCTTGCCCAACAGCAGCAGCAACAATCTGCCAGCCAAGATGCGCCCGCTACGATTCAGTAAGTGGATTGCCGCCAGCCTGCTCGGGCTGGCGGGCGTGTCAGCCACGGCGCTGGAGTTTCGCTCTGTGGCGGAACACGGCGCCGTTTTCTATGACGCACCCTCTGTTGCAGCCAAGAAGCTGTTTGTTGCCAGCAAGGGTCTGCCGGTAGAAGTACTGGTTGATAACAAGGACTGGTTGCGTGTGCGCGATCAGACCGGTGCGCTGGCTTGGGCGGAAAAGAAGTCGCTCATCAGCAAGCGGACTATCGTGGTGGCGGCGGCCAAGTCGCGTATTCATGCGGGTGCCGATGCCAAGTCGGCCGTGCTGATGACGGCCGACAAGAATGTTGTGCTGGATCTGCTAGAAACAGGTAAGGGCGGCTGGGTGAAGGTCCGGCACCGTGATGGCGCGGTCGGCTATCTGCGCATTGAAGAGGCTTGGGGGCTATGAAGGTTGCCGTTCTGGGTGCGGGCTCCTGGGGTACCGCACTGGCGATCAGCTTTGCAGCACGCCATGAGGTCACCCTCTGGACGCGCGACCGGGAACAGCTCAGTAGGCTGCAGCGGGATCGTGAGAATACGCGTTATCTGAAGGGCTACCCCTTCCCCGATTGTTTGAGTGTTGCAGGTGATCTGTGCGTCGCGAGCCAGGATGCAGATGTCGTGCTGGTCGTTACCCCCACGGCAGGTCTGCGGCCCACGCTTCGGGCGCTGACGGCTGCGGGCTCTCGGGCGCCGGTGTTGTGGGCATGCAAGGGTCTTGAGGCCGACACGGAACTCCCGGCGCATGAAGTGGCTGCCGCTGAGCTGCCGGATAGTATTGCACGCGGTGTGCTCACGGGGCCCAGTTTTGCCCAGGAAGTGGCAGCTGGCATGCCCGCCGCCATTACGCTGGCCTCTGCTGATGAGTCCTTTGCCAACAGCATGGCGGCTGCGCTCAACTCAAGCCGTCTGCGGATCTATTCTTCCACCGATGTGGTTGGCGCCGAAATCGGCGGTGCGGTCAAAAACATCATGGCGATCGCGGCAGGTGTCTGCGACGGCCTGAAACTTGGTCATAACGCGCGTGCCGCGTTGCTGACGCGAGGCCTGGCGGAAATCACCCGTTTCGGCGTGGCGCTGGGTGGCCGACAGGAGACCTTTACCGGGCTCTCCGGCATGGGCGACCTGATCCTGACCTGTACGGGCGATCTTTCACGCAATCGTAAGGTTGGCTTATTGCTGGCAGCCGGCAAACCGCTGGGTGAGATCATCGAGAATCTCGGCCACGTGGCGGAAGGCGTCAACACGGCCCGCGCCGTGCAGCAGCAGGCGCTTCGGCTGGGTGTGGACATGCCGATCACGCAGGTGGTCTGCCAGATGCTGTTCGAGGGACTCGGCGCTGCCGATGCCATTGCCGCATTGATGGGCCGGGTAGCCAAGAAGGAAGCCGCCTGAACAGTCCCTGTGCTGGCAGGCATGACAAAACGCCACATGAACCGATCCGGTTGATGTGGCGTTTTGCTTATGGATTTGCGATCCCTTCAGACACGCTGCAGGAACGACTTCTGCGCGGCGATGAAATCCGCTTCATGGGAAATGAAGGGCGCATGGCCGGCACCGCCATGCATCACCAGTTCAGCGTGGCTGGCGCTGGCGAGCCATTGTCCGGCCTCCGGCGGGGTCATGCGGTCCCGCTCCCCGTACTGCAGCAGCATGGGGCAGGCAATCTGGCTGACCGCACTACGCAGATCCGTTGCGGTGAGAATCTCCAGCCCCGCCATCAGTGCAGCCACTTGCGGCGCGGGTCGGCTGGCAAGGCTGGCCTGCAGGGAACGCAGTACCGCCCGGCCATCACGGCTACCCATCACCTGCAAACCCAGAAACACCTCCAGCGTCGCGGCATAGTCCTGGGACAGGCTGCGGGCAAATGCAGCCAATGTATCGGCCGGCGTGGCGTGGGGCCAATCCTCGGCCTGCATGAAGCGCGGTGAGGAGGCACACAAGGTCAGCGAGCGCAATTTATCGGGTTGCGTCAGCGCCCACTGCAGGCCAACCGCCCCACCCAGCGACCAGCCCAGTACATGCACCGGCAGGGGGAAACACCGATCCAGCACCGCGGCCAGCGCGTCGAGCGTATAAGGCTCGACCATGGCGCTGTTGCCGCAACCGGGCAGATCAACGATATGTACACAGTAATCCTGTGCCAGCTGCTCGGCCACACGCTGCCAGACAGCCCCGTGTATGCCCCAGCCGTGGATAAGGACCAGATCGTCGCCGTGGCCGAGGGTGTCGATGAACAAGGACATAAGGTCTAAGCGAGTAATGGTTTGAGGTTATCGATCAAGGCATCGATATCATCATCACTGTGGCTGGCGGACACCGTAATACGCAGACGTGGCGTTGCGACCGTCGGTGGACGTATCGCCGCCACCCAGCATCCTGCATCCCACAGTGATTCGGATACTTGCATGGCAGCAGCGCTCGACGCCATGCGCAGTGGCTGAATTGGCGTTTGCGAAGGCAACAGCGCGTCACCCAAGTCAGCCAAGCCCTTACGCAAGCGGGCGATATGGGCAACCAGGCGCATGCGCCGTCCTGGCTCATGCTCCATAATATCAATCGCCGCCATCGCACTTGCGGCCAGCAAGGCTGGAGAGGCCGTAGTGTAAATAGCTGGCTTGGCCTTGTTGAGCAGCCATTCGATGACCACCGAATGTGCGCCAACCAAGGCGCCGGCACTGCCTGCCGCCTTGCCCAGCGTGGCCAGATAGATGAGTCGCGGCGAGCTCAGCTGCCAATGCGCGAGGCTCCCGCGTCCCTCGCCGAGCACGCCAAAGCCATGCGCGTCGTCTACATACAGCCAGGCGTTGTGCTGCTCCGCCAGCTGCAACAAGTCCGCCAAGGGTGCCAGATCTCCATCCATGCTGTAGACCGCATCCACTGCTATCAGCTTGCGCCTGGCCTTGCTGGCCGCCAGTTGTCGCGCCAGTGCGGCACAATCGTTATGCGGAAAACGCTGGAAGTCAGCGCGACTCAACAAGCAGGCTTCGTTCAGTGAGGCATGGTTGAGTTTGTCCGCGAACACGGCATCCCCCCGGCCCAGCAAGGCGGGAATCACCCCAAGATTGGCCAGATAACCGGTGCCGAACAACAGCGCAGCAGGCTGGCCGACAAAGCCGGCAAAGCGCTGCTCCAGCGCTTCGTGTGCTTGCTGATGACCGCACACCAGGTGGGAAGCGCCGCTGCCCACACCGAACTGCATCATCGCGTCTTGTGCGGCGGCAAGCAGTATTGGGTCGTTGGCCAGGCCCAGATAGTCATTGCTGCAGAAATTGCGCAGGGTACGCTCACCCACGGTCACCTGCGGCCCTTGTGCGGTACTGAGAATGCGGCGGCGGCGGCGCAGGTGATCTGCATCGAGTGCGTGCAGTTGGTCGGCCAGTTCGGCCAGCAAGTCGGGTTCGGATGCCATGCCGGCATTCTAAAGCCGCATGCGTGCATCGTGCTTGCCCCGTCGGCCTCTGCTATCGTGCGCGCTTGAACCGAATACCATCCTGAACCTGCTTCGAGACCCTGCCATGCAAGCCACCCCCACCGCGATCCCGGACGTCATCATTCTGGAACCCAAAGTGTTTGGCGATGAACGTGGTTTCTTCTTCGAGAGCTTCAACGCACGTACTTTTACGGCGCTGACGGGTTGTGAAGCAGACTTCGTGCAGGACAACCACTCACGCTCAGTGCGCGGCGTGCTGCGTGGCCTGCACTATCAGATCCAGCAGCCGCAGGGAAAACTGGTGCGTGTGGTGGCGGGCGAGGTGCTTGATGTGGCAGTGGATATCCGACGCAGCTCCCCCACTTTCGGTCAATGGGTAGGCGTGCGTTTGTCCGCAGAAAACAAGCGTCAGCTATGGGTGCCCGCCGGCTTCGCGCATGGCTTTGTAGTACTGAGCGAAACCGCCGAGTTTCTCTACAAGACGACGGACTTCTACGCACCCGAGCATGAGCGCTGCATCGCCTGGAATGAAGCTACGCTGGCCATCAATTGGGAATTTGATGGCCTACCCTCTCTATCGGCCAAGGACCAGCGCGGCCTGAGTCTGGCCGATGCCGAGCTGTTTGCCTGATTTGCCTAAAGCGCCTTGACGACCCATTTGAGTGATACGTCGTCGGGGTGGGGGCGGATATCGAAACCCAGCTTTTTCATCAGCCCCAGCATCGGCGTGTTCGATGCCAGGATATCGCCTTCAATCGTACTCAGCCCTGCATCTCGGGCAGCATCGAACAAGGCCATCATCAGCTGACTGCCCAAGCCCATGCCCTGCCAGCGGTCGGCAATCGAGATCGCAAACTCGCAGCTGGCGGCATCCGGGTTGGCCATATAGCGGGCCACACCAGCCATGCGTTCTTCGCTACCCGACCCCACCGCCGCCACCACCGCCATCTCGCGGGCGTAATCCAGCTGGGTAAAACGCACCAGCAACGAAGGCGGCAGCTGCTTGAGCGCGCTCATGAAGCGGTTGAAGCGGCTTTCTTCGGAAAGATCCTCTCGCACAAAACGCTGTAATTCTTCGGCATCTTCCGGCCGGATCGGCCGAAACACGCATTCACTGCCATCTTTGAGCTTGCCGTGGGTTTGCAGGTGCGATGGATATGGGTGTATCGCCATATGGCTGTAGCGGCGAAAGTCCGCCGGCAAGGGCGCCACAATGATGCTGGCGTCTACGGCCACGGCCCCATGCTCGTCCACCACCACCGGGTTCAGATCGAACTCCACGACTTCCGGTAGCTCGCAAGCCATTTCCGACACCCGCAGCAGCAAGGCACGGACTGCATCGATATCCACGGCCGGATGCCCGCGGAAGGGTCCCAATGCTTTGGCTACCTTGGTACGGCGAATCAGGCTGGTGGCTATCATGTCGTTGAGTGGCGGCAGTGTCGCGGCGACATCCTCGAAGATTTCCGCCATCAACCCTCCTGCGCCAAAAGCCACGGTGGGGCCGAACACGGGGTCACGCGCCAGCCCGAGCATGAGTTCACGGCCGTGGCGCTTGCCATGCATTTTCTGCACCACCAGACCGCGCAGTTTGGCTGGATCCAGGCGATCTCGGGCGGTGGCCAGCATGGCAGCGGCCGCATCCGCTACCTGCTCCAGTGTGGTCAGGTTGAGCACCACCCCGTCAACATCACTTTTGTGAATCAGGTCATCTGCATCGATCTTGATGGCAACGGGCAAGCCGATGCGGGCCGCGGCAGCAACCGCCTCCCCGGGCGTGGCCGCGGGCAAGGTGGGCGGGTGCGGAATATGAAAGGCGTCCAGCAATGCCAGCGACTCCGACGTGGTGAGGAGGCGGCGGCCTGCGTGGAGGGCTTGTTGGACAACGGCACGGGCGCGGGCAATGTCAGGCTCGCTGCGGCTTGCCAGCGGGCCTGGCGTCTGCAAACTCAGCTCTTGCAGATAAGTCCAGGCAGCCAGGCTGGCAAAGGCCTCAATCGCGTGCTCGGGTGAGAAGAAGTAGGCCATGTGAGCGCGATCGAGAAGTTCGCGCGACAGGGCGATGCGTTTGTCGCCCAGCCAGACCAGCATCAGCAGTTTGTCGTGCCGCTGATTCAGCTCGATCATTTTCTCGGCCGTGACCAGATGATCGGTCCCCGCCTGCGGGGTCAGGATCACCAGCACACCATCCACATTGGGGTCGGCCAGGCAGGCGTCAGCAGCGGCAACGAAGCGCTCGGGTGGCGCATCGCCAAGAATATCGACCGGGTTATCGTGGCTGCCTATGGCAGGCAGCTCGGCATCCAGTCTGGCTATCGTCCCGGCATCCAGCTTGGGCAACTCGACCGACAGCTCCCGTGCCCTGTCGACAGCCATGCGGCCGGCACCATAACCGTTCGAGATCACCGCCAGACGGCGACCGCGCGCGCGGTAGTTAGCCGCAAGCATGCGAATGGCAATGCTCATGTGCACCATGGTCGGTACGCGCAGCACCCCGGCACGACGGAGGGCGGCATCGAAAGCGGCGTCGCTGCCCAGCAACTGGTGGGAGTGGGTACGGAGCGCGCGCTGACTATCTACCGGATCCTTGCCGACCTTGAGGCACACCACCGGTTTTTGGCGGGCCGCAGCCCGGATCGCGCTCAGGAATCCGCGCGCCTCACCCACATCTTCAAGATAAAGGAGGATGCCGCGGGTCTGGTTATCCTGCGACAGATAATCGAGTACCTCGCCAAAGTTCACATCGGCGCTGGCCCCCATCGAAACCACGGTTGAGAAGCCCACCTCATGCGCTTCGGCCCAATCGAGTATGGCGCTGGCCACCGAGCTGGACTGGGCGACCAGGGCCAGATTGCCGGCCTTGACCGCACCCTGGTAATTGGCTGCGATCAACCCACTTGCGGGTCGCATCAGTCCCAGCAGATTGGGGCCCAGCATGCGCACGCCGAACTGTCTGGCCAAGGCCACCGCTTCTTCCAGCAGTGCCCGGTTGGTGGTATCAACAGCCACAAAATCGCGAGACAGCACCAGCATGGTTTTGACACCACGCTCCCCACATTCACGGACCAGTTCAGGCAGGGTACGCGCCGAAGTGGCGATGACCGCCAGATCGATCTCGTCGAGTGGCACATCCGCCATCGTGCGATAGACGGTTTGCCCGAACACCGTATCGTGGCGTCGGTTGACCCCGTAAAGCACCCCCTTGAAGCCGCTGTCGAGCAGGTTGCGGAACACTCGCGCACCCACCGAGCCAGCCGTTTCCGATGCGCCGACCAGCACGACACTACGCGGCTGGAACAGCGGCGTCAGATAGTGCGCTTTCATGGCAAGCCAGCGATCCATGGCCCTCAGTCCCGCCCGTCCACACCCGATCCGGTATGGCGGGTTTCCAATCAGGTTCAGTCTGATGATGGCCGACAGACAGGCCCCATCACAGTCACTTTGCCTACCCGCCTGAGCAGGTGGCGCTTCAGCTTAGCAGCCCCGGATCGCGCCCGTTCAGCGAAACTTGCGCAGCAGCGCCACCACTTCAGCGATTTCGGCATCACCATCACCCTGGTGCAGCGCACGTGCTACGCAGCCACGCAGGTGAGTTTCCAGCAACTGCTCACCCACCGCGGCGAGCGCGGAACGCGCCGCCTGGATCTGGGTGATGACGTCCACACAGTAGCGGTCATCCTCGATCATCTGACGAACTGCTTTGACCTGACCTTCCAGCCGTGCCAGCCGCTTGTCCAGCGCGGCCTTGTCAGTGCGCTCGACCAAGCGTGAAGGCGGATGGCAGGTATCAGTCTTCGATGTCATAGCCCGCTCCCTCGATCGCTGCGCGGATCGCCGCGGCATTGGTCAGGTCGGGATCGAACACCACACGGGCCAGCGCCTGTGCAAGGTCCACCTTGACCTCACCGACACCCGTCAGCGCGCGGACCGCACGCTCCACCGATGCCACGCATCCGCCACAGCTCATGCCACCGATTTTCAGTTGTACTTCCATGGTCTTACTCCTTCTGTTGTGGGCCGCTGTTCCGGCGCAGTTGCTGTAGATCGTCCCAGACCGGCAGACTGGCCAGCAGGGTCAGCCAGGCCGCCAGCGGCAAGGTGGTAACAAAACCCATATGTTTGAATCCCAATGCGCCAACAATGGCGCCGAACACAAAGCTCGTCACCAGGCCGGCGTGCAAGGCAAGGCGGATCCGGTTGGCGCGGACTGGCTCATGGCCTTGACGCGGCCGGTTGGGATAGAGCGCTCGACCGAGTTCGATACCGATATCGGTCAGCAAACCGGTGAGGTGGGTAGTACGGATCTCCGCCTGAGACAGTTTGGTCACCATGGCGTTCTGCAGGCCCATGATGTAGCAGAGCAGGAGCACCGTGGCAGGCATCAGCAGCTCGGTGCGTTGCGCCAGCGCCGCGCCCATCAGGCCGAACACCAGCAGCAAGACCGCTTCCAGCAGCAGGCTCAAGGCATAGACGCTGCGCAACGCACGTCGGCGCGCCCAGTTCACCAATAGTGCACAGGTCATGGCACCAGCCACAAAGGTGATGACTGCCACCAGCGCGCCGGCAGCCAGCAGCCAGCTCGCCATGACGGCGTGATCAACCATCATGGAAACCATACCGGTCATATGTGAGGTGTATTGGCCCACCGCCAGGAAACCGCCTGCATTCACGGCCCCGGCAATAAAAGCCAGCGAAAAACCCAGCTGCCGGTTGGCTTGCTGGTTACGCTCGGGGCCGCTGAGCTGACGTAGATACTGGATGGGCATGGCGGTGCTCAAGGCATGGGTTTGAACGGGTTCACCCGGGCGCGGCCTGTATTGCCAGCCGGCAGGCGTCCCGTCAGGTGGCCCAGCGGCGTCAGCGCCAGGCGGAGCAACTGGCCGGCCACTTCACGGCTGTCGCCCAAGTGCCAGCCCGCCTTGAGCATCCACCAATGACTCAACCAGTGCTGCCGGAATACCGGCTGACCCACAATATGCGCCTGCTCTAGCAGCACCAGCGCCACATCGGCACGCCCTTCACGGTAAGCTTGCTGCGCCTTGGTCAGGTATCGGGAAAAATCATGGCTCATGGCGCAACCTTGCGTGGATGCCAACGCTGCAGCAGCAAGGCATTGGCCACCACCGATACCGAACTCAGCGCCATGGCTGCACCCGCCAGGGCCGGGTGCAGGTAGCCAAATGCCGCGGCGGGAATGCCGATGGCGTTATAGATAAAGGCAAAGAACAGGTTCTGCCTGACTTTTGCCAGCGTAGCGCGGGCGAGCGCCAATGCATCCACCAGTGCCATCACATCATGTCGAGCCAGGGTGATGTCGGCCGTCGCAATCGCCGCCTCAGCCCCTTGCCCTACCGCAAGGCTCAGATCGGCGGCAGCGAGTGCCGGGGCGTCATTGACACCGTCACCCACCATGCCCACACGCTCGCCCAGCGCTTGCCGACGCTGTATCTCGGCCGCTTTGTCTGCGGGCTGGCACGCCGCCAGCCAGGTCTGGATACCCAGCTGAGCCGCCACCGCGCGGGCGGGGCCGGCACGATCCCCTGTGAGCAGCAGGGGCGTCACTCCCATAACGAGGAGTCGTGCGAGCGCCTCGGCTGCATCGGGTCGTATCGGATCGGCCAATGCAGCCAAGCCCACGTACTGCCCCTGCTCGGCCGCCAGCACCAGTGTTTCCTCACCCGACTCGACGCGCGTCATCACGGCATCAGGCAGGACCACACCGCGGGCCTGCAGCCAGGCTGCCGATCCAAGCTGGAGCAATCGCTGCTGCCCATCCTGTGCGATGTCTGCCTCGCTGCCGGCACCAGGATACTGCTGCATGCGGGTCATGCTGACGGCAGGATCGACCGGCAAGGCCGCCGCCAGTGCCTGCGACAAGGGATGGCGCGACGCTGCCGCCAGCGCCTGCACGCGCGATGTCGCCATCCCGAAATCAGCGGAAATCACGGCAGGATGGCCCTGGGTCAGCGTACCGGTCTTATCGAGTGCAAGCACATCCAGCCGCGCCGCAGACTCCAGCGCTGCGGCATTCTTGATCAGGATGCCATGGCGGGCAGCCACGCCGGTGCCCGCGATTACCGCCGCTGGCGTGGCCAGTCCCAAGGCACAGGGGCAAGCTATCACCAGCACGGCGATGGCGTTGACCAGGGCCAGCTCGAACCCCGCGCCCACCCACCACCAGCCCGCCAGCGTCAGCAAGGCAATCACCAATACAATCGGTACGAAGATCGCAGCAATCCGGTCTGCTAGCGCCTGGATAGGCGCCTTGCTGGCCTGCGCCTCTCTCACCAGACGAATGATGCGCGCCAACTGGCTGTCTGCACTGGCGTGGCTGACCGCCACACGCAGCAAGCTGCCCTGATTGAGGCTGCCGGCAAAAACCGGGCTGCCCGTCGTCTTGTCGACCGGCATGGATTCGCCTGTCAGCAGGGACTCGTCGGCACTGCTTTCGCCGCTGAGCACCGTGCCATCGGCCGGCACAGCCTCACCAGGCTCCACCCGAACGATATCGCCCACACGCAACAGACGGACATCCCGTTCCAGCACTCCTTCCGGCGTCTCAAGGCGCGCCGTTTTGGGTTGCAGCCGCGCCAGGGCGTAGAGCGCCGCCCGTGTCTGGTACTTGGCTCGCGCTTCCAGCGCCTTACCCAGCCATACCAACGCAATCACGACAACCGCGGCTTCAAAATACACATGACCGGACAAGCCCCCCAGCACCAGCACCGCGCTGTAGCCATAGGCCGCCGAGGTGCCAAGGGCGACCAACACATCCATATTGGCGCCACCCGACCGCAATGCATGCCAGGCGCCGTGATAGAAGCGCCAGCCACTCACAAACTGCACCGGGGTCGCCAGCAGCAGAGCCAGCCAACCCGGCAGCATCAGCGCATGTATACCTGCTGCCATGGCGGCCATATCGGCCAGAAACGGCAACATCAGAGCCAAGGCCAGCCACAAGGGCCAGCTCGACGTCTGCTCGGCTTCAGGGACCAGCTCGTCACCCGCAGGTATCGCGCCATAGCCCGCCTTGGCAATCGCCGCCACCGCCGCCGCGTCGTCCAGACCCGCCACCATCGCCGATTCGCTGGCAAAGCTCACACTCGCCACCACTCCCGGCAAGCGATTCAAGACCTTCTCGATACGCAACGCACAGGCGGTACAAGTCATGCCACTGATGCGGTACTCGCGTGCCTCACCTTGGTTGATCGCCATCATATACCCCTACAAGGTATGTAATTTCGATCATCATATACCCCAATACCGTATATTGCAAACTAGCCCAAACGTAAAAAACCCCGCTCTGGAAAGAGCGGGGTGGGTGCTGCGGGATACGTATCAAGGTTGAGGCGGTGGCGGGACGGGTGTCGTCTGCACTTGCGGGGCCGGCTCGGCCGGTGCAGGCGCGGGATTCAAGGGCAGCAAAGGCACGATCAGCAGCGCCACGATATTGATGATCTTGATCAGCGGATTCACCGCCGGACCAGCTGTGTCCTTGTAGGGGTCACCCACCGTATCGCCAGTAACCGCCGCCTTGTGGGCATCGCTACCCTTGCCGCCGTGATGATCATCCTCAATGTATTTCTTGGCATTGTCCCAAGCGCCGCCGCCCGTACACATGGAGATCGCCACAAACAGACCGGTGACGATGGTGCCCATTAGCAAGCCACCCAGCGCCACCGGGCCAAGAATCAGGCCGACAAGGATGGGCACAACTACAGGCAACAAGGACGGCACAATCATTTCCTTGATCGCTGCGGTAGTGAGCATGTCTACCGCGCGACCGTATTCAGGCTTGGCGGTGCCGGCCATGATGCCGGGGATCTCGCGGAACTGGCGGCGCACTTCTTCCACCACCGCACCAGCCGAGCGGCCCACGGCTTCCATCGCCATGGCGGCAAACAGATAGGGGATCAAGCCGCCGATGAACAGGCCGACTATCACGCGATAGTCCGACAGATCAAACGCTACCACGCTGCCCTGCCCGGCCAGCGCATGGGTGTAATCGGCAAACAGCACCAGCGAAGCCAAGCCTGCCGAGCCGATTGCATAGCCCTTGGTAACGGCCTTGGTGGTGTTGCCCACCGCGTCGAGCGGGTCAGTGATGTCGCGCACCGCCGAAGGCAGACCGGCCATTTCGGCAATGCCACCGGCGTTATCGGTAATCGGTCCGTAGGCATCCAGCGCCACTACGATGCCGGCCATGCTGAGCATGGAAGTTGCCGCTATCGCAATGCCGTAAAGGCCGGCCAGCGAGTAGGACGCAATGATGGCGGCACAGACGAACAGCACCGGCCAGGCCGTGGATTTCATGCTCACGCCGATACCGGCAATGATGTTGGTGGCGTGGCCGGTGGTGGAGGCCTGGGCAATATGCTGCACCGGGTAATACTGGGTACCGGTGTAGTACTCGGTAATCCACACCATCGCCGCGGTCAGCACCAAGCCCACCACGGCGGCGCCGAACAGCTTGATCTGGCTGCCGGCTGCGCCCAACACGTTATCGGGCATGACGGCATTGGTGATGAAGTAAAAACCGATCAGCGACACCACGCCCGCAACGGCCAGCCCCTTGTACAGCGCCGGCATCACATTGGTCTTGCCCGGTGTGGCCTTGACGAAGAAGCAGCCAATGATGGAAGCAATGATCGAGAAGCCGCCCAGCACCAGCGGATAGAGTGCGGCTTCGACGGCAGCGCCCTTGAGCATCAGCACGCCCAGCACCATGGTGGCGATCAGCGTCACCACATAGGTTTCGAACAGATCGGCCGCCATGCCGGCACAGTCGCCGACGTTGTCGCCCACGTTATCGGCAATCACGGCCGGGTTGCGCGGGTCATCCTCGGGGATGCCGGCTTCAACCTTGCCAACCAGATCGGCACCCACATCCGCACCCTTGGTGAAGATGCCGCCCCCCAGACGGGCAAAGATCGAGATCAGCGAGGAACCGAAGGCAAAGCCCATGAGCGGCTTGAGCGCGTGGTGCAGATCGTCGCCAGGGGCCAGATTGGCCGTCAGCAGCATGTACAGCAGGGTGACGCCGAGGAGGCCAAGCCCCACCACCAGCATGCCGGTGATGGCGCCGCCACGGAAGGCCACATCCAGCGCGGCCTGCATGCCCTGCGTGGCCGCCTGGGCGGTGCGTACATTGGCGCGCACCGACACATTCATGCCGATAAAGCCGCAAGCGCCCGACAACACGGCGCCGGCTATGAAGGCCGCCGCGGTCGTCACATCGATGAACAAGCCGATCAGGATGGCCAGGATCACGCCCACCAGCCCAATCGTCTTGTACTGCCGGGCCAGATAGGCCTCGGCGCCTTGCTGGATGGCGGCAGCGATCTCCTGCATGCGCTCGTTGCCCGCGGCCTGCGCCAATATCCAGCTGCGAGAGAAGAATCCGAAGAGTACGGCGGCGACGCCGCACGCGAGGGCAAAGTACAGTGCTGCGGATGACGACATAAGCGACGCTCCCTTACTGTAATGGGGGCCATTGGTTGCCGCTGGCCCTTGCGGATGGTGCTTGCAAAGGTATAGCCAGCCAGACACCGCATTGCCATCGTGCGGCGCAGCACGCGCACCCGTACGAATGCTAAAATGGCGCTCTTGCTGCGCTGCAGGCGCGGCAGCTTTTTTCCAACTCCCCCAGACAGATACCGCCATGAGCCTTCACAACGTCAGTGCCGGCAGCAAGCTGCCCGACGAGTTCAACGTCATCATCGAAATCCCGGCCAACGCCGCCCCGATCAAGTACGAGGTGGATAAAGAGTCCGGCGCGATGTTCGTCGACCGTTTCATGGGTACCGCCATGTTCTATCCGTGCAACTACGGTTATGTGCCCAACACTCTGAGCGAAGATGGTGATCCGGTCGATGTGCTGGTCGTCACGCCGTTCCCGCTGAGCCTCGGTGTGGTGGTTCGCTGCCGTGCGCTGGGCATGCTGAAGATGGAAGACGAAGCCGGTATCGATGCCAAGCTGATCGCCGTGCCGGTGGAAAAGCTCTGCCCGATGTACAAGGACATCCAGGCCGCCAAGGACCTGCCGACCCTGCTGCTGGATCAGATCCAGCACTTCTTCGAGCACTACAAGGATCTCGAAAAGGGCAAGTGGGTCAAGGTGACTGGCTGGGAAGACATCGCCGCCGCCCACAAGGAACTGGTGGATGGCGTGCAGCGTTACGGCGCCACCAAGCAACAGTAAGCTGCCTTGCACAACCCGGAACGGCCACTTCGCAGTGGCCGTTCTTTTTTGCTCTGGCCACCGTACTACAAACAGACCACAGCATCGGGGCTCTCCGGCATGCTGCATATCGATCGAAACTGTTGCAGAATCACCCGCCACTCATCCGCCTATGGCACAGCTTGTCGCATACGGGTAGCACATACACCCAGTGCTGCGGCATAAGAGCGGCTTGCTGACCGGTCACCCGGCAGCGCTGATTACTTGAGGGATATATCCATGCAACTCAAACACCTTGCTTTCGCCATCGCACTGGCCTTGCCCATGGCCACGATGGCGGCGCCCAAGTCGGGCATCGACAAACAGAACTTCGACAAGTCCGTTCGCATCCAGGACGACCTGTATGCCGCCGTCAACGGTGGCTGGGAACGCAAGACCGAGATTCCCGCCGACAAGGCCAGCTGGGGGGCTTTCCATGAACTGCGCGATCTGTCCGAAAAGCGGACGCGCGAGATCATTGAGGGCGCAGCCAAACTGAAGGGGCATGAAGCCAAGCAGGTGGCCGACTTCTATGCGAGTTTCATGGATGCCGCGAAAGTAGAGGAACGGGGCGTGATGCCGCTCAAACCTATGCTGAGCAACTTCGCCCGTGTACCTGACACCGCGGAAATGACCAAGCTCTGGGGCAATCTGCAGCAAATGGGTATTCCCCTGCCCTTCGTCTTCTTCGTTGATCAGGACAGCAAGGATTCAACCAGATACCAGTTGCAGGTCTACCAAAGCGGCCTCGGCCTGCCTGACCGGGACTACTACCTGGAAAAGGACGAGCGCTTCGCCAAGGCCAGAGATGCTTACAGGGAATACCTCAAGACCTTGCTCACTCTGAGCGGCATTGCGCGAGACGATGCAGATGCACGCGCTGACAGCGTGATGGCGCTCGAAACCAAGCTGGCTACCGCACAGTGGAGCAAGGTCGACAACCGCAATCCGGAAAAGACTTACAACAAATATGACCGTGAAGGCCTGAAGACCTTTGCGCCCGGCATTGACTGGGATGCGCTGCTCAAAGCGTCGCTGGCCGGCGATGTAAGCGACATCAACATCTATCAGCCAAGCTATATCACCGAGGTCGGGCTGCTGATGAGCAGCGAGCCGATTGCAACCTGGCGCGACTACCTGAGCATCCGTGCGCTGGATCGTCATGCACCTCATCTCTCCAAAGCATTCGTGGACGCGCATTTCAACTTCCATGAGAAAACCATTGCTGGCGCCAAGGAACTCCGCCCGCGCTGGAAGCGCGGTGTTGAAGTCGTGGAAAACAACCTCGGCGAGGCCATAGGCAAGCTGTATGTGGAGAAGCACTTCCCGGCCGCTTCCAAGAAAAAGATGGAAGTGCTCGTCAGCAACCTGATGAAGGCCTTTGACGAGAGCATCGATAACCTGGCCTGGATGAGCCCGGAAACCCGCAAGCAAGCCAAAGTCAAACTCGCCAATTACGGGGTGAAGATCGGCTACCCCAACAAGTGGCGCGATTACAGCGGCCTGCAGGTGCGCGCCGATGATCTGGTCGGCAACGTGGTACGCGGTTCCATCTTTGAGTACCGCGAACGCATCGGTCGCATCGGCAAGCCCATCGACCGAGAGGAATGGTTGATGACGCCGCAGACGGTCAACGCCTACTACAACCCCTCGATGAACGAGATCGTGTTCCCGGCTGCCATCCTGCAACCACCATTCTTCGATCCGAAGGCAGATGATGCGGTCAACTACGGCGGCATCGGTGCAGTCATCGGCCATGAAATCAGCCATGGCTTCGATGACCAGGGCAGCCAGTTCGATGCGCACGGCAATCTGAAGAACTGGTGGGTAGACAGCGACCGCACCGCCTTCTCGAACCTGACCGAAAAGCTGGTCGCGCAATACGCCAAGTACGAGCCGATTGCCGGCCGCTTTGTGAATGGCAAGCTGACTTTGGGCGAAAACATTGCCGACCTCTCCGGCCTGCAGATTGCGCACAAGGCCTATCGCCTGAGCTTGGGCGGCAAGCCGGCACCAGTACTCGATGGCTTCACGGGTGATCAGCGCTTCTTCATCGGCTTTGCACAGGTCTGGCGTAACAAGACCCGTGAAGAGCGCCTGCTGCAACTGCTGACCACCGATCCTCACTCGCCGGCACATGTGCGGCCTGTGGGTGCCGCAGTGAACTCCGACGCGTTTGTCTCGGCATTTGGTGTCAAGGAAGGCGATGGCATGTTCAAACCGGAGAATGAGCGTATCCGCATCTGGTAAGCACCCTGTCCGGATGACAAAAGGGCCGCAATTGCGGCCCTTTTGTTTTACTTTTGGCATGGGCGCAATACAGGCCCGGTCAGCGCGGCGGCTCTGCCATCGGGGCGGCATAGCGTCGCTCGATGGCGGCGTAAGCGCCCGATTTGCGCAAGGCATCCAGAGCACGATCAAAGCGCTCACGCACGGCAGCGTCACGAAATGCCACGCTGTAATGGGTAGGCGGAAAGATGGGGAACCAGCTCAGCGGCTGATTCGGGTCAACCTGCCCGGCAACGTCGCCATTGAAATACTCGATGATGCGCCGATCACCGACCACCACATCGATACGCCCTGAATACAGCAGACGGTTACGGACGATCTGCTGAGCTTCCTCGCGATAGGCCGGGTTGGCATTGGCCATGGCCTGGAATTCAGGCCCCAGCAACTGGCGGGCGCGCTGGAAGGCGCTGACCGAATAACGGCCCAGATCCTCGATACGCTGGATATTGAGCTTGCGGCTGCGCAAGGCCGCCGCTTCGTTCCGGTAATCGATATAGGGTTGCGAGTAGTGCGCTTCGATGCCGCTGAACGGATTGGTGGTGGTGATGCCATCGATAGTGCCCTGAGGCAACATCCGGTGCAGCCGCTCCATGGGCGCATAGATGGCCTTGACCTCGTAGCCAGCCTGGCGCAAGGCCGTGACCACGATCTCGTACTCCAGACCCCGCGCCTCATTTTCAAAGACATAAGGCGGCTTGTGAGAGCCAAAGCCGATGGTCAGCGTCTCTGCGTAGACCGCCGGCAGCAGCAAGGTCAGCCAGACAGCGGTGAGGTGACGGATCATGGCGCCAGTATTCCCTTGTCGGTACGGCCAGTCGCCTCGGTGCTCTTGCCCGAACAGTCACCGAGACACACTTCAATCAACTTGCGGCTGCGGACGAATCGCCCATCCTTGATGGCCGGGGACCAGCGCGCCGCCATGAAAACATCACGGGCTATATCATCGTAGTAAGCCGCAGGCTCGGCATGAAGAATATCGACATGATCAGTGAGACCAAATTCGTCGATGAAGACTTCAAGGGTAATGAGGCCGGGCCCGCTGAGTCCATCCGGCAAGGGCGGCAGGAGGACTTCATGCATGGGTTCTGCGCGTACATCCAGCGCCTCGACCGGATACCAGTCCAGATCGACTCGGCTATCAAAAATGCTGTACAGCGCTGGAAGGTCATAGGGCGACCCGAATCCCGGATCCAGGAAGGTCTGGCCGGTTTCATCACGCTCATCCGCCACACGTAGCGGCATATCGGCCGTCTGCTGCCTCAGTGGAGTGGCCGGGGGAGCAGCCTTAAGCGGTCCGGTCAAGCTGACCGACAGCTCGTCGGCGGGAAGGCTTGCGCGGCTCGGCAGTACATTGACGGGCCGAGCCAGAAGCAGCAGCGCCGAGGCGATCAGCCCATGCAATAACGTCGAGCCCAGAACGGCATAAACGAAGCGCCTGCGCATTGCCTTGCCTCCACAGACCGGCACCGCCATGCCAGGCGTTGCCGCCTGGCTCCCGGCCTCCCACCCTTGCAGCAAGGGCTACTTCTTGTTCAGATGGGCTTCGAATGCTGGCGCAGCAATGGCACCAGACACCATCTCACCACTCTCGAAAACCAGCGCCGGCGTGCCGTTGATGCCATAGCGCTCGGCCATGGCGACAATGTCGTTGACCGGGTTGGCGCACTTGCCATCACCCTGCGGCAAACGGCCCTCAAGCATCCAGGCATTCCATGCGGCCAGTTTGTCCGGCGCGCACCAGATCAGCGCGGACTTGCGTGCAGCGTCCGGGTGCAGGGAGGCAAGTGGCAACATGAAGGTATAGACCGTCACATTGTCGAGCTTGCTGATGGTGTCGGTTTCAAGGCGCTTGCAGAAAGGGCAGTCCGGATCGGAGAACACGGCCACCTTGCGGCTGCCATTGCCCTTCACCAGCTTGATCGCCTTATCGAGCGGCAGGGTTTTGAAATCGACCTTGGAAAGCTCGCGAATCCGCGCTTCGGTCAGGCTCTGGCGTGCTGCCACATCGACAAGGTCACCCACCACGATGTAGTCACCCTTGGGGTCGCTGTACACCACCTGGCGGCCGGCAAACACCACTTCATACAGGCCCTTGATCGGGGTGGCACGCACGCTCTCGATCGTGCGCTCGGGGAACTTCTTCTGGAGCGCGTCCTTGGTGGCCTTGTTGTTATCACTCGCTGCGTTGACACACGCAGCCAGCATCAAGGCAATGGACATCAGGGACAGGCGTTTGGGGAGGGACATCATGGGCGGGGTTTCCGGTTGAGTAACGGCAAAGAATCAGGAAATGGCCTGCCGCATCAGCGCGCGCTTCAGCGGTCCGGCCCGGTTGGTGAGGCTCATGCCCAGATTGCGCACCGGCGCAAGCAGGGTATGTTGATGCGAAAACAAGGCGTGTAAACCATCACAGAGGGTCTGCATGGTCAGCACGGGTTCGGCGCGATGGCGGGCATAACGGGACAGCAGCATGGCATCGCCAGGATCACGGGAAGGTGACGCCAACAGTAGCTCGGCGAGCTTGGCGGCATCGCCGAAACCGAGATTCACGCCCTGCCCTGCCAAGGGATGCACCGTATGGGCGGCATCACCCACCAGTGCCAGCCGCGGGCCGATCATGCTGCGGGCGCGACCCAGGCTCAAGGGGAACGCAGCCGCGGGCGTCAGCGGCGTGAACCTGCCCCATGCCTGCCCCCCCGCAGCAGCAACCATGTTGGCCAATGCCTCCGGCGCCATGTCCAGGAGTTCGGCAGCATGCGATGGCGTGGTTGACCACACCATCGACACGCGATTTCCCGGCAAGGGGAGCCAAGCCAGAATACCGTCATCACGGAACCACTGGCGAGCCACACCCAGATGTGGCCGCTCACAGTGAAAATTGGCAACAACACCCGATTGACCATAAGGCTTGCGGTCAAACCCGATGCCTGTCTGCGTACGCAACCACGACTGGGCACCATCGGCACCGATCAGCAAGGCCGCTTGCACCGCTTTGCCCTCTTCGAACACCAATTCGGCGCAGGGTTCCATCCAGTTGATACGCTGCAGGGCGGCCGGCGCAAAGCAGCTGACCCGTCCCTGCAGCGCGGTCCACAGCGTCGCCTGCATCAGCCGGTTCTCGACCGTGGCCGCAAGGCAATCGCGACCCAGCTCCAGAGCATCAAAACGCAGCACCCCGCCAGCATCACCGCGCACGTCCATCTCGCGGATCTGCCCGGCACGCGCCATGGGCCAAGCACCGAGACGCTGCAGGAAAGCGAGGCTGGCGGGGCTGACTGCGTAGATACGGTTATCCCAGTCATCGTCAGCCAGCGAAGCAAGCGGTGGTGCGGCGCGATCAATCAGTGCCACCCGCCAGTGATCTGCCAGCGCCAGGGCAAGGCTGGCACCGACCGGGCCTGCGCCCACAATCGCGATATCGAAACGTTCCATCATGGGGTCCCGAACACCATACGCGCAGCGAATTCGCGGCGCAGCGGTGGCAGGTTGTCGAGCGCCAGAAAACCGGCCAGCTTGAGACGACGCAAGGGTTTGAGATCCAGCTCGAACAGGCGGATCAGGCTATCGGTAAAGCCTACCGTCGCCCAGCTGTCGCGTTGGCGCAGGCTGGCGTAGCGGGACAGCATCGCGTCATCTCCCAAAGCATTGGGCGGCGTGGCGCTGATCACACCGGCAAGCGCACGCGCATCGCGCAGGCCCAGATTGAAACCCTGTCCGGCCACCGGGTGCAGCGTTTGTGCCGCGTTGCCTACCACCGCCACGCGGCGGGCAGAATGGGAAGCAGCCCACTTGAGCCGCAGCGGAAATGCCAGCCGGGGACTGACCGCCAGCAACTGGCCCGCACGGTCGCCGATGCGCTCAGCCAGTGCGTTCAGGAAGGTGGCGTCGTCCATGCCACGTACATCAAGGGGGTCATGTTCGGGTCGCGTCCACACCACCGTGTAACCCTCGCCATGAGGCAGCAAGGCAATCGGGCCATCCTTGGCAAAGCGCTCGAAAGCCACGCCGGCCTGCATCGGGCTGACCTGCAGCTCGGCCAGAATGGCGTGCTGGTGGTAATCGCGCTCGTGCTGCCGGATGCCGGCCTGGGCCAGCAGCGCGCCGCCATCCGCCAAGGTCAGCAGCCCGCTGGTTACCAGCACCTCCTCGCCTTCGTGTTGCAGGGTGATGGCCGCGTAGGCATCCAGCGTTTGCACCTGCGTCACGGTCGCCCCGGCCAGGTAGTGAATGGCAGGGTGCCGGTTGAGCTGTTCATGCACCGCACCTGCTAGCGCCGCATAGGGCATCACATGGCCCAGTGCGGGCAGATTCAGGTCGCCATTACGCAGCACAACGCGCCCGAAGGCTCCTTGCTGCGACACATGCACACGCTCGATGGCGGTTGCGGCCAAGGCCGGCCAGATACCCAGCCCGGTCAATACCTCAGCCGAGGCCTGCGAGATGGCCAAGGCACGCGGGTCCTTGCCGGGGTGCTGGCGTGCTTCGACCACGCCGATCTGCAAGCCATTGCCTGCGAGCATCAAGGCCAGTGCGCCGCCTACGGGACCGCCGCCAACAATCAGGCAATCCAGGTGAGCAGGGAGTGATGTGGCGCGCATGGGCGATCAACCGACCGTCAAGGCCTCGATACCGGCAACGTCCTTGGGCACCAGTGCCGTCAGGTTCTCATGACCGTCAGCCGTCACCAGCAGGTCGTCCTCGATGCGCACACCGATATGCAGGAAATGCTCGGGCACCGCCACATAGTGCGCCGGCGAGTCTGCCAGCAACGGGCGGAAGTACAGGCCCGGCTCCACGGTCAGCACCATGCCGGCTTCGAGCTTGCGCGACACGCCATCGATCTTGTATTCGCCGGCGTCGTGCACATCCAGCCCCAGCCAGTGGCCGGTGCCGTGCATATAGAACTGCTTGTAGGCTTCGCGCTCGATCAGGCCATCGACCTCGCCCTTGAGGATGTCGAGATCCACCAGGCCCTGGGTCAGCACCCGCACGGCGGCATCGTGATAGCCGATCCGCACTTCACCGGCGCGCACCTTGTCGAAACTGGCGTGCATACTGGCCAGCACCAGCTCGTAGATATCCTTCTGCGGGCCACTGAAACGGCCACCCACCGGGAACGTGCGGGTGATATCGGCCGCATAGCCATGCAGCTCGCAACCTGCATCGATCAGCAGCAGATCGCCTGCCTGCATTTGCCGGTTGTTCTCGTGATAGTGCAGGCAGGTCGCGTTGGCGCCGCTGGCAACAATGGAGCCATAAGCCGGTGAGCGAGAACCGGACTTGGTGAAGTGGTAATGGAGCTCGGCTTCGACTTCATACTCGAACTGGCCAGGGCGCGCCAGACGCATGGCACGGATATGGGCCTCGGCCGAAATACGGCCAGCTTCGCGCATGGAGGCCTTTTCGGCATCGTCCTTGATCAGGCGCAGCTCGCCGATTGCGTGGCGTACATCCACAAACTCGATGGGTGCGGGCTTGCCGGTGCGGGCGCGCTGTTTGACCTGCTCGATCACACCCTGGATGCGCCGGTCCCAGCGCTCGTCAAAACCGATGGGATAGTAAAGCCTGGGCTGGCCGGCGATCAGCTCCACCAGCTTGCTATCGAGCTGATCGATGGCATACGCCTCGTCAAAGCCGAACTGTTCACGGGCCGCATCGGGACCGTAAAGGAAACCTTCCCAGATTTCGCGTAGTTCGTTCTTGGGCTGGCAGAACAGGATGGACTTGGGCGCATCGCCCAGTACCTGGACCAGCACGGCCTCGGGCTCATGAAAACCGGTCAGGTAGAAGAAATCGCTGTCGAAACGGAAGGCGTAATCGCTATCGGCGTTACGGCTCTTGACCCGCGCGGTCGGCAGGATCACGAGGCCGGCAGGCAGGCGCTGGTTGAGCGCGGCGCGGCGGGCAGCGTGGTGATGAGCTTGGGAAGACATGTTCAGGCATCCGGGTGATTCGGCCGGAGAAGTCGCAGCCGCACCGCGCGATTATAGCTGCAAGCCCCGTTGCGCCTGCGTGCCGTATACACACGCATGCGACGGACGCCGCTTCAAGGCCGATGGTTGGTTACCCGCACGCTCAGATGGCGAAACGGAAGCACTGATGGATCTTGCGATTACGGAAGTCCTCGGGCACCGACACCGCACTGATGTCCTTGCACATGGGCACCAGCGACTCATCAAGCGTGAATCCGCGGAAATTATTCGAGAAATACAGCACCCCACCAGGCATCAACAGCTTGAGGCAGCTTTGCACCAGCTTCACATGATCGCGCTGCACATCGAGGATATCGAGCATCTTGGCCGAGTTCGAGAAGCTCGGCGGGTCCATCACGACCAGATCGAACAGCTCGCCCTGGTCGATGGCGGTTTCGAGATAGCGGAACACATCGGCGCGCACCAGCGTGTGGCGCTGCATATCCAGCCCGTTGAGCTCGAAGTTACGCCGCGACCAATCCTGATAGGTGTTCGACAGGTCCACCGTCACCGAGCTGCTGGCACCGCCCGTGGCGGCATAGACCGTAAAGCTGCCCGTATACGCAAACAGATTCAGGAAACGCTTGCCGGCCGCCTCGTCACCCACGCGTTTGCGGGTGGGGCGGTGATCGAGAAACAGCCCCGTATCGAGGTATTCGTCCAGGTTCACCCAGAAGCGCCGGCCCTGCTCGCTGACGACAAAATCCTCGCCCTTGGCCCCGGTGTGGCTGTACTGGAAATCACCGCTCTGGCGGCGGCGTAGTTTGAAGGCGATGGCGCTATCGGCAATGCCCAGCACCTCGGCCACCACCGCACGGACTTCCGCCACCCAAGCTGCGTGCTCGGCGTCGGTCTGCTGCCAGCCCGTATCGTATTCGGCAATGTGCGCACGCTGACCATATACATCGACCATCACCGGGAACTGCGGCACATCCCGGTCGTAAATGCGATACGCCTGGGTGTCGACACGTTTGGCCCACTTGGCAAAGTGCTTGGCACTCTTGGCCAGCCGGTTACGGAAATCATCGCGTGCAGACATGGATGATCAAACCCGGTTGCCCATATCCAGAAAACGCCGACGCACCGGCTCGGGGACGTACTGCTTGAGCACCTCTTCCCAGCCCTCGGGGCCGATCAGTCCCTTGATCATGGTGGAACTCACCTCCGCAATCGAACGCGGCGGCATCAGGAAAATGGTGGTCACTTCGCGCACCAGATCGGAATTGATATAGCGCATGGTGCGCTCGAACTCGTAATCGCTGGGATTGCGGATGCCGCGCAGGATGTAGTGCGCATCGACCGAGCGCGCGTAATTAACGAGGAACTGGTTCTCGAAGCTGGTGACCTTGAGATCCGGCAAGTGCTGGGTCACCTCGCGCAGCATCTCGACGCGCTCCTCCACATTGAAGGTGGCGCGTTTGTCAGGATTGATACCAATCGCGACGATCATTTCATCAAACAGCTCATAGCCGCGTTCAATCATCCACAAATGACCATTGGTCACGGGATCGAAGCTGCCGGCGTAGACCGCGCGTTTCATGATGGGGCGTTCCTGAGCATGGGATGCCCGATTCTAGTGCAGCGCAGCAAAATGCGCCTGTTTCGCACGCAATTTCGATTTGCACGGCGAGCACGCCTGCAACACCAAGGTACTCGGTATAGCGCCATTTATCGGGCGTATCGGCAAATGAGCAACAGGTAATGGACTTGTAGTGGACTTGCGGTTGAAAGCCCCGAAGCCTCAGGGCACACTCAGCGTGAACGCAGGCATTGCCGTCCGGTGCCTGCCGCTTCTGAACACCTCTTGAAATAAAAATGACGGGGAGAACGTGATGGGCAGACTCAACAAGGTCTGGCTCCTGGCGCTATGCATGGCCACCAGCCTGACGCACGCAGAAATCGTAATCGGTCAGAGCGCACCCTTGACGGGGCTCGCGGCCACCTACAGCCGTCACCTGAGCAACGGTGCCAAGGCTTATTTCAACTGGCTCAACAAACAGGGCGGCATCAACGGCGAGCAGGTCAAGTTCGTTGTTTACGACGACGGCAACGAGTTTCCGCGCGTGCTGGCCAATACCACCAAGCTCATCAATCAGGACAAGGCCGTTGCCTTGATGGGCTACTTCAGTGCCGACGGCACCGCCTCCGTCATCAGCCGTCGCTGGCTTGATGGCGCCAGCATCCCGCTCGTGGGTGTGACCAGCTCCACCCGCAGCGTGCGCGAGCCCGGCTCCAAGTTCGTATTCCATACCCGTGCAGGCCAGCGCGAAGAAGTCGCCAAGCTGATCTCGCAGATGAAACGCCTCGGCATCAACAAGATTGGCGTGTTCTATCAGGATGACCAGTTCGGTCAGGATGGTCTGGCCGCGGCCGAAGCCGAAGCCAAGTCAGCGGGCGTGAGCATTGCCGCACGTGCCAGCTACCCGGCCAATACCGTCAAGGTGGACACGGCAGCCAAGCGCATTGCCGACTCCAATGTCCCCGCCGTGCTGATGATCTCGATCACCAAGCCCACCGGTGCCTTCATCAAGGCATTGCGCGCGCAAGGCAGCGGCGCCAGCCTGTACCAGACCTCGACGGTGGACTTTGAGGAACTGGTCAAGGACGTGGGCGCCAAGGCCGTGCACGGTCTGGCCATCGCACAGGTCTACCCTTATGTGTTCGACGACCAGAACAAGCTGATCAAGGAATTCCGTACCGTGCTCGCCAGCCACGCACCCGAAGCGACGCCGGCTGGTTATGCCGCGCTGGAAGGCTATATCACGGCCAAGCTGGTCAGCGATGCGATCGCAAAGGCCGGCAAAGGGGCAACCCGCGCCAAAGTCTATGCCATGCTCGAAAGCATGAGCGATGCGGATATCGGCGGTGGTTACCGGGTTTCCTACAGCGGCACTGATCGCAGTGGGTCCAAGTTTGTGGACCTGACCATCGTGAACCAGCGTGGCGAGTTGTCCCGCTAAGTGGGTTGCTGGCGTCACGCAACAAGGCCGCCCTCGGGCGGCCTTGTTTTTGGGTATTACTCCCCGATCCGGCAATCAGCGTACGACGCAATCCTCGGTGCTGGCCGGCGCGCACAGACTGGACTCATTGATCGTATAGACAGGCTGCTTGAGCAACTGCCCCAAACTACGTTCTGCCGCCGCGCCACACACGGTGCGCTGCTGACCGCACAGATCGCGCGGATCGGATGCGCAGCGGTCCAGCCGGGGTACCGCCTCGCCCCAGGCCGTGGGGTAGCTGGCAAAGCGGCCGCCCACCATCACAGCCAGTGTCTGTTTGAGTGCCGTATTGGCCAGCACCGCACCCAGATCGCGCCGTCCCTCGGTATCGATCATGACCACATCGGCCCACTCGCCGGGTGCCAGCTTGCCGATCTGGCCCTGCAGCCCCACAGCCCGCGCCCCATTGCTCGTCATCATCGCGTGCACATCGGCCCAGCTGAACAGATCGGCCAGCTTGTCGCGGTTGTAGCGCATCAGGCAACGGGCCTCATCAAGCTGACTGAGTGACCCCGATGGCGACCAGTCCGTACCCATGGCCAGCGTTACCCCGGCCGCCTTGAGCTGGGGCAAGGGGGCCGTTGCGCCGTAGAGACGGAAGTTCGAGCGCGGCGACAGCACCACGGCCACATCCTGTGCTTTGAGCCGTGCAATCTGCGCCTCGCTGATCGCCACGCCGTGAATGAAGGCATTGGCAGTGGGCTTGGCCTTGACCGCATCGAGCACGCAATCGACCTCATACCCCGCGCCGGCATTCGTCCCCTCCCCCACATGCGGAATGAAAGGCTTGTCCGCCGCCACCTTGATCTGTGCGACTTGCTCGGGTGTGCACGGCGCGCTTGGCCACTGCATGCTGCCCGCGTCGTTGAGCGGGAAGGTGCTGTCGATCACCGGCTTGGTTGGGGTGGCCAAGGCACCATCGGCCAGCTTGAGATTCCGCAGGAAGGCGCGGTAGTCCTTGGCGCCAGAGATGGCCGTGGAGCCCGTCAGCATATGCCGCAACATTGCGCGCTCGCTGACTTCGGTGCGCACAACCGGATCTTTGGGTGCATCACCTTCGAAGCCGCGCTGCGCCGGCAACAGCTTGCGCCATTCGTGGCGGTGCACCCACTTGAGCGTGGGCGGTGCGGGCGGCTGCTGGTAGCTGTAGTCGATATGTTCATGCAGATTCAACAGCCCGGCCGATACCAGGGCACCGGGGCAATCGATGATGCGCGCGGCCACACGCGGCATCGCACAGCCGGCGGTGGCAACCTTGCCCTCGGGGCTGATCAGCAGCGTACCGCCTACATAGAGTTTGCCGTCGCTGATCACATTGCCACGCAGCAACTGGAACGGGCCGTCGCCCGATATGGTGCACTGCGCCGCCACGCCGGCATAGTTGGCATCACACACCTGCACCGGGTAGCCACTGCCGTCGAGCGGCACGCTGGCCACCGCGCCCACTGGCGCTGGTGGTAGCTGGGCACAGCCGGCGGCTAGCAAGGCGGCGGACAGGCTCAATAAACGTCGATCCATATCGTCCTCTCGTATCTCGTCGCGATCAGCATAGTCAGTTCGCGAGATTTCGTTTGCGTGAATCGGCGGCGGACACAAAAACAAAGCCGCCCGAAGGCGGCTTGTCTGGCGAGACCCGTAGGGTGCAAAAGGCTATCGGCCGCATTGCAACATGGCGCTACGACCGCCGGGCGGTGCAATACGCTGCGCTTATTGCAACCTACTCGTCCTAGACGGCGATCTCTTCAATCCGGTGGCAAGCCACCATGCGGCCATCAATCGGTCGCAGCTGCGGGACTTCCTGCTCGCACTGGGCATTGGCGTGCGGGCAGCGCTTGTGGAAAGTGCAGCCGCTCGGCGGACTCAGCGGACTGGGCAGTTCGCCGACGACCTTGATCTTGATACGACGGTCTTCGGCACGAATCGCCGGGGTCGCACTCATCAGCGCGAGGGTGTAGGGATGCAGGGGCTTCTGGTAGATGGTGGACTTGGCGCCATATTCCACAGCCGCACCCAGATACATCACCATCAGGTCATCCGCCACATGCTCGACCACGCTCAGATTGTGCGAGATGAACACATAGCTGGTGCCGAACTCGTCTTGCAGATCCATGAACAGATTGAGAATCTGTGCCTGGATCGACACGTCGAGCGCCGATACGGGTTCATCGGCCACCACGATCTTGGGGTTCAGGATCATCGCGCGGGCAATCGCGATACGCTGGCGCTGACCGCCCGAAAACATGTGCGGATAACGGCGCACATGCTCGGGGCGCAAACCCACCTTGGCTACCATGGCCTCGATCCGGGCCTTGCGCTCGGCGCTGCCCAGATCGGTATTGATGTAGAGCGGCTCATCCAGCGCAGCCGTAATCGTCTTGCGCGGGTTCAGCGAGGCATAGGGGTTCTGGAACACCATCTGGACCTTGCTACGCATGGCTTTCACCGTGGCAGCATCAGCCTTGGCGACGTCCACGCCTTCGATGCGCAGCTCGCCGGCCGTGGCGGGTTCGATCATCGTCAGCTGGCGCGCCAGCGTGGACTTGCCGCAGCCCGATTCACCGACCACCGCCAGCGTGCGCCGCGGTGCCAGGGTAAATGACACACCGTTGAGTGCCTTGACGGTGGCCGTGCCCTTCAGAAAACCGCGACTCACGTTGTAGTGACGGGTCAGGTCCTTGGCAACCAGCAGGTCTTGTTGAACATCAGCCATGGGTCGGGTTTCCTTCGCTGTTCAGCGGGGTGAAGCAACGCACGCCATCGAGCAGCGCCGGACGCTCGCTGCGGCAGCGATCCTGCGCGTAACGACAACGTGGACTCAACAGGCAGCCCGCAGGCCGGTCGTAATGACCGGGCACGATGCCAGGGAGAGCCGAAAGGCGCTTGGCGCCCTTGCTGTGTTCGGGAATCGCCGCCAGCAGTGCCTGTGTATACGGATGGCGCGGCGCATCGAAAATCGTATCGATGGCCGATTGCTCCACCACCTGGCCGGCGTACATCACGCACAGGCGCTTGGCCATCTCAGCCACCACGCCCAGATCATGGGTAATCATGATCAGGGCCATATTGTGTTCTTTCTGCAAGCGCGCCAGCAGGTCCATGATCTGGGCCTGGATGGTCACGTCGAGCGCGGTGGTCGGCTCGTCGGCGATCAGCAGCTTGGGGTTGCAGGCAATCGCCATCGCAATCATCACGCGCTGGTTCATGCCGCCCGACAGCTGGTGCGGATAGGCATTGAGGCGGCTCTTCGGGTCGGGAATCTCGACCAGCTCCAGCAGTTCCAGCGCGCGCTTGTCGAGCTCGGCACCGCGCAGGCCCAGATGCACCTTGAGCGACTCCTTGAGCTGGAAACCCACAGTGTACGAGGGGTTCAGGCTGCTCAGCGCGTCCTGAAAGATCATCGAGATGTCTTTACCGACGATCTTGCGGCGCTGGCTGGGGCTGAGCTTGAGCAGGTCGTGACCGTCGAACACCAGCTCATCGGCGGTTACGCGACCGGGGGCGTCGATCAGACCCATCAGCGCCATCATGGTCACCGACTTGCCCGAGCCCGATTCGCCGACAATGCCGACGAGTTCACCGCGGTCGATCTCGAAGTCGAGACCGTCGACGGCCGGGAAAGGATGCGCGAGCGAGCCGAACTCGACACGCAGATTCTTGATTTTGAGCAGACTCATGCGGCTCTCCTTACGCTGCGCGTTTCAGCTTGGGGTCCAGCGCATCGCGCAGGCCGTCGCCCATCAGGTTGATCGACAGCACCGTGATCAGGATCGTCAGGCCCGGCATGGTCACCACCCAAGGCGCACGTTCGATGTAGTCACGTGCGGCGCTGAGCATGGTGCCCCACTCGGCGGTGGGCGGTTGCACGCCCAGACCCAGGAAGCCCAGCGCGGCCACTTCCAGAATCGCCGACGAGAAACCCAGCGTGGCGTTCACGATCAGCGGGGCCATGCAGTTGGGCAGCACCGTCAGGAACATCAGGCGCAGCGTGCCGGCACCGGCCACGCGGCTGGCCGTCACATATTCCTTGTTGATCTCGGCCATGGCGGCAGCACGCGTCAGGCGCACATAGCTCGGCAGGGTGCCGATGGCGATGGCGATCATCGTGTTGGTGAGGCCGGGGCCGAGGATGGTGATGATGCAGATGGCCAGCAGAATGCCCGGCAGCGCCAGCATGATGTCCATCAGACGCATGATGATGGGGCCGAGCGTCTTGTCGAAGAAGGCCGCCAGCAGACCCAGCACAATGCCCGGAATCATCGACATCACCACCGACATGAAGGCGATGAACAGCGAGATGCGCGCACCATGGATCAGGCGCGAGAGGATATCGCGGCCCAGCTCGTCGGTACCGAACAGATAGGTGGACATGCCGCCTTCGGCCCAGGACGGTGGGGTAAGCATATGGTCGCGGTATTGCTCGATCGGGCTGTGCGGCGCGATCCAGCCAGCAAACAGCGCACAGAACACGGCCACCAGAAAGATCGCCAGCGCCACCACGGCACCCTTGTTGTGCGAGAAAGCCTGCCAGAACTCGCGCATCGGCGAGGGGTAGCTGGGTACGTTTTCCACGGCTTGGACGGTAGTTGTCATGCTGTCCTCACTTGGCCGAGCGGATGCGCGGGTTGACCACGCCATACAGCAGGTCGACCAGCAGGTTGATCACGATGAACACGGTGGCCGAAATCAGGATGCCGGCCTGCACCACCGGGTAATCGCGGCGGGCAATCGAATCGACAATCCACTTGCCGATGCCGGGCCAGGAATAGATGGTTTCGGTGAGCACGGCGCCAGCCAGCAAAGAGCCGGTTTGCAGACCGATCACGGTAATCACCGGGATCAGCGCGTTGCGCAGTGCGTGGACTACGACGATGCGCGTGGGGGCCAGACCCTTGGCGCGCGCAGTGCGGATGTAATCCTCGCGCAGCACTTCGAGCATGCTGGAGCGTGTCATCCGCGCAATCACCGCCAGCGGGATCGTACCGAGCACGATCGAGGGCAGGATCAGGTGCATGACGGCCGACTTGAACGCGCCCTCTTCACCCGAGAGCCAGCTGTCGATCAGCAGCAAACCGGTTTTCTGCGCGATGTCGTATTCGATGTCGATGCGGCCGGACACGGGCGTCCAGCCCAGGCTGACCGAGAAGAACATGATCAGGATCAGACCCCACCAGAAGATAGGCATGGAGAAACCTGTCATCGCCGTGCCCATCACCGTGTGATCAAACACCGATCCGCGCTTGAGACCGGCAATCATGCCTGCCGGCAGACCAATGATCACGGCGAACAGCAAGGCACACAGGGCCAGCTCGACGGTGGCGGGGAACAGGGTCAGAAATTCCTTGGTCACTGGCTCACGGGTCACCAGCGAGATGCCCAGATCCCCTTGGGCCAGATCGCCCAGGTAGCGGAAGTACTGGACATGCAGGGGCTGATCCAGACCCAGGCGGGCCATCGCAGCGGCGTGCATTTCAGGGTCGAGCTTGCGTTCGCCGACCATCACTTCGATCGGATCACCGGGAATAAGCCGGATCAGCGCAAATGCCACCAGGGTGATGCCGATGAAGGTCGGGATGACCGTCGCCAGCTTCCTGAGTACGAATGAAAACATGGATTACCTCCGGGTTTGCCGGCGCGCCGTCGCACGGACAGAACGCCTTCCCCATCTTGCCCCGGTGCCGGCGATTACCGGCACCACTACTGCGTCCTGCACCTGCTTCCACCCCGGCAGGGCGGAAAAGCGGCGGATGTTACGCGGGCGTCACGCACAGGGCAATGACCACGCTTCCGCGTTGGCATAACAACAACTTATCGACTTTTAGGCAGCGAAAAACATGCTGCAATGCAGCATTCCGCCGCCGCCCGAGCTACCACCAGATCGGCTCCGGCGTGAGCTGAACGCCGAAGCGCTGCTGCACATCGGCCTGTACGGCCTGCATCAGCGTCCGCACATCCGCAGCCCGGGCGTCGCCGTGGTTCACCAGCACCAAGGCCTGCTTGTCATACATGCCCACCGGGCCTAGCCGCTTTCCCTTCCAGCCGGCCTGTTCAATCAACCAGCCCGCAGCCAGCTTGCAGCGGCCATCCGCCTGAGGATAAGCGGGCATGGCTGGATGATGCGCCCGCAACGCTGCTGCCGTGGCGGCATCAACGATCGGGTTGTGAAAGAAGCTGCCAGCGTTGCCGATCACGGCCGGGTCGGGCAGCTTGCTCTGGCGCGTGGCGATCACGGCATCGGCTACCGCCTGCGGCGTTATCGCCTGGCCATCCAGACGCTGGCGCAGATCGCCGTAATCCAGCACGGGGGCCCATTGTTTGGGCAAACGGAACAGCACTTCGGTAATCAGCCAGCGGCCGGCCTCGGCCTGTTTGAATACACTGTCGCGATAGGAAAACATGCATTGCTCTGCCGTAAAGAAGCAGGGCTGTGCGTCGTCCAGGCTCAGTGCATGCAAGGCATGGAAGCGATCCTTGAGCTCGACACCATACGCGCCGATGTTCTGGATCGGCGCAGCCCCTACCGTGCCCGGTATCAGCGACAGGTTCTCCAGGCCCGGCCAGCCCTGCGCCAATGTCCACTGGACGAAGTCATGCCAGTTCTCCCCCGCAGCCGCCGCCACATACCAGGCATGCTCGTCCTCGCCCAGCAGGGCACGGCCGGCAAGCTCGACGCGGATCACCGAACCGGCAACCCGCTCGGCCGGCACCAGATTGCTGCCGCCACCGAGCACACGCAGCGGCGTCACCGCACTGGCGAGGATGTCGGCCAGCTGATCGGCGTGTTCAAGGTGGTACAGGCGCTCGGCACGGGACTGCAAGCCCAGGGTGTGCAGCGGCTGTAGATTGACGTCGGACAAGACAGGCACAGCAATCAATCCGGAAAATGGCGTAGCGGCGATTATCCTGCATATTGGCGTAAGCAGGCCGCACCATATCGTGCCCCATCACCCTGCCGTCTACCGGAGCCTACGTCATGCGTATCGCTGTTTTTGACACCCACCGTTACGACCGTGATGCCCTGCTGGCAGCCAATTCGCGCTACGGGCACGATCTGAGCTTTTTCGAGGCGCGCCTCAATCGCGATACCGCTGCCCTTGCGCAGGGCTTTGAAGTGGTGTGCCCCTTTGTGAATTGCCGACTTGATGCCGCCACACTGACCCAACTGGCGGCAGGTGGCACGCGTCTGGTCGCGCTGCGTGCCGCTGGTTTCAACGGCATCGACCTGCCCGCCGCCAAGGCCAACGGCATCGCCGTCGTCCGCGTACCGGCCTATTCCCCGCACGCAGTCGCCGAACATGCGTTCGCCCTGCTGCTGACACTGGTGCGCAAGACTCATCGCGCCTACAACCGGGTCCGCGAGGCCGATTTTTCACTGGACGGCCTGGTCGGCTTTGATCTGGCGGGCAAAACCTTCGGGATTGTCGGCCTTGGCCGCATCGGTCTCGTTGCCGCACGTATCGCCCACGGTTTCGGCTGCCGTGTCCTGGTGAGCGACCCGGCGGCCAGCCTGCCTGCCGACTTGCCGCTGACGCAGGTCGATCTGTCCACCTTGCTGAAGCAGAGCGATATCGTTTCCCTGCATGTGCCGCTCCTGCCCGCCACACGCCACCTGATCGACGCCGCCGCACTGGCGCAGCTGAAACCCGGCGCCATTCTCATCAACACCAGCCGCGGCGGCCTGATCGACAGTCAGGCTCTGTTGGCCACGCTCAAAGCCGGCAAGCTCGGTGGCGTGGCACTGGATGTGTATGAACTCGAAGAAGGCGTATTCTTTGAAGACCTGTCCGGCACCGGCCTTGCGGATGATGTGCTGGCGCGGCTGACGACCTTCCCGAATGTGCTGATTACCTCCCACCAGGGTTTTCTGACCCATGAGGCCTTGGCGAATATCGCCGATACCACCCTGGACAATGTGCGGGCCTTCTCGCTTGGCGAGGTACTGAAGAATCAGGTCGGCTAGGCAACGAGCGCACACCGTTCATGTCCAATTCAGCCCGCCGGGACGAGCATGCGCAATAGGCAGAAAAATTCTGCCGCTTGCATGTAAGCCCCGCGGCACTATGATCGACGAAGGCAGGCGGCACTCTTGCCCGACAGTATCCTCACTCAACAGGAGTCACGACATGGATAAGAAACAAGCCCTGATCACCGGCGCACTGAGCAGCCTGATCGCCCTCGGCCTCTCCAGCGGCGCCGTTGCCGACGACAAGGCCGCCAAGGAAAAATGCTACGGCGTCGCCAAGGCCGGCAAGAACGATTGCGCTGCCGCCAATGGCAGCCATAGCTGCGCGGGCCAGGCCAAGACCGATAACGACGCCAACGAATGGAAGTACGTCGCCAAGGGCACCTGTGAAAAAATGGGTGGCAGCACCAAGCCGGGCGAAAAGAAGAGCTGAGCGGCTTAGTCAGCATTCCACCGTTACACGGAGCGGGTGGCGCGAGCCACCCGTTTTCATATGTCTCTCACCACCTTGCCTCACGCTGCCGGTATCGGCCTGCGCCTGCCGCACATCCGCGAAGTCATCGACACGCGGCCTGCCGTGGCCTGGTTCGAGGTCCACGCCGAGAACTATTTTGGCGGTGGCGCCAACCGCGCGGCGTTACGGCGCGTGCGGACCGACTATCCGATCAGCATCCACGGCGTGGGGCTGGGGCTAGGTTCCGCGGTACCGCTGGATAAGGCGCACCTCGCGGCGCTACGCGAGCTGGTGGACGAGATCGAACCCGCCGCCGTCTCCGAGCACCTGTGCTGGAACCGCACCGCCGACGAATGCTTCAACGATCTGCTGCCCCTGCCCTACACAGAAACGGCCCTGCACCATATGGCAGCCCAGGTCGACGCCGCGCAAACAGCGCTGGGCCGGCCGCTGCTGATCGAGAACCTGTCGTCCTATGTGGCTTTTCGCGACGATGCCATCGCCGAGGCCGAGTTTCTGGCCGAACTGAGCCAGCGCACGGGGTGCGGGCTCCTGCTGGATCTGAACAATCTTTACGTCAACGAACACAATCTGGGCCGTGATGCGCGCGCCGCTATCGCCGCATTGCCGGTAGAGGCCGTTGCCGAAATCCATCTTGCCGGCTTCGAGAAACGCGATGACGACCTCTGGCTCGATACCCACGGCACACCCGTGTGTGATGCGGTGTGGGACCTGCTGGATGTGGCACTGGCACGTTTCGGCGCCCTGCCGGTGCTGCTGGAGCGTGATACCCATCTGCCGGCCTTTGCCGATCTGCAACACGAAGCGGCGCGTGCGCAATTGGCGCTCGATACCTGGGTGGGGTCAACGCCATGAATCGCCCGCTTTCCCGGCAACTGGGCGATTTCGCCCGCGCCATGCACGATACCGATATCGCGCAACAGCTGTTTGGCGATAGCGCCCGAGGGCACAGTGCCTACGCCAACAACGCCCTGTTCAATCGCGCCGACGCGCTGGCCGAGGCCTTCCCGGTAGTGCGGCAGCTGGTGGGGGATGACTTTTTCGGTGCGATGGCGCGCGCCCATGCCCGCGCCGAGCCGTCGCGCTCCGGTGATCTGCATGCCTATGGCGAACGTTTTGCCGACTTCATCGCCACCTTCGCGCCTGCGCAGGAGCTTCCCTATCTGGCCGACTGCGCAAAGCTGGACTGGCTGTGTCACCGCGCTTACTACGCACCGGACCACACGCTGCTGCGGCTCGAGGCGCTGGCGGACATCCCTGCCGAACAGCACGGTGCGCTGGTCTGGTCGCTGGCGCCTTCGGCGGCACTGATGCAATCCCGCTGGCCGGTAGCGAGTTTATGGCTTGCGCACGAGTCACTGGCGCAAGGGCATGAGGCCAGTTTTCCCTCGCCCGATCAGGGTGGCGAGCGTGTACTCGTTTACCGCGATGCCATGCTCAAGGTGCGCGTGCGCCGCTTGCTGGCATCGGATGCCGCCTTCCTGCAGGCCTGCGCAGCGGGCCTGCCGATGGCCGAGGCGCTCGAACGCGCGCTCGATGAAGACATGGATTTTGATCTGGGGCTGTCATTGCAGCGCTGGGTGGCCGACCAAGTAGTGTCGGAATTTCATCTGGAGTAATGCATGCACCCTGCCACCGCGCATCTGATCCGCGCCCATCAATGCCTCGTCCACGGCCTGGCGCAATGGCTAGCGCCAATCGCAACCCTGGTGACACGTCTCTACGTGGCGCAGGTGTTCTTTCGTGCCGGCCTCAGCAAGATCGAAGATTGGGACACCACTGTGTTCCTGTTTACCGAGGAATATCGCACGCCCCTGCTGTCACCTGCCCTTGCCGCTCTGGCAGGTACGGCCGGCGAACTGATCCTGCCGGTACTGCTGGCACTGGGTCTGGCTGGCAGACTGGGGGCGCTGGGCCTGTTTGCCGTCAATGCGATGGCGGTGGTTTCCTACTGGCACGTGCTCGGTACGCCCGAGCAGGCGGCAGGCCTGACGCACCATCTGCACTGGGGCTTGCTGCTGATGCTGCTGGCTGGGTACGGTCCGGGCAAACTATCGCTGGATACGCTGCTCACCCGCTGGTGCGGCAAGTGCAGCGCCTCCCACTGACTAAGGACGGCCTTGCACCGCTGGCGGCGTCAACGCTGGTGGCGGTAGATTCTGCGGCGTGAACGACCCCGGTGCTTGCGGCACGATACGTTCGCGGTTGCCCATGTTCCAGCGGGCGCAGTACCACTTGGTCTGCTGGTTGGTCGTGCCCACGAGTACCGACATGGTATCGGTAATGTAGCGAACGCCATCGGCCGTATTGATGGGCCGGAAGGTCACACCCAGCGTCCGTTCGATCTGCTGTTTGGTGGATTCGACCGGCTGGGTGATCAATGCACCGATCATCAGGGCACGGCTTTCATCGATATTGGTAAACACTTCCAGCGTGGCGGCACCGCCAAGCTGCGCACCCTGCGAATTCCACCAGCGGGCCTCGCCCCAATCGCGGATGCTGGCTTGCAGATGCTTGTTGAAGTACTCATGCCAGAAGGTGGTGCTCCAGTCGGAGCGGCACAACAGGGCCGATTCCACCTTGTCGTTGAAGTCGGTAGGCAAGGCATGCACCTGGGCAGCCAGCAGCGCGCCGGCCACCCAGATGGCACAGCGGCTAACCCGAGTTGCGCAGGCCTGCGGCAATCCCGTTGATGGTGAGGTGAATCGCATACAGCACATCCTCGCTCTCGTCGCCCTCGCGGAACCGCTTCACCAGATCGACTTGCAGGTGGTTCAGCGGGTCCAGATAGGGTAGCCGGTTCTTGAGGCTACGCGCCAGCAGCGGGTTATCGCCGAGTAGTTCCTTGTGTCCGGTGATCGCGAGTACGGCATCCACGGCACGGCGCCACTCCTGCTTGATGCGGCCGAAGATCGCCTCGGCAATCGCCGGGTCCTTCACCAAGGTCGCGTAGCGGCTCGCAATATGGATATCGCTCTTGGCCAGCACCATCTCCATATTGCTGATGGTGGAGCGGAAGAACGGCCATTCGCGGTACAGGCGGGCCAGCTCTTCAATCCCGGCCTCACCCTTCTCGTCGCGGTAGGCCGCAATCGCGGTACCAAAGCCATACCAGCCCGGCAGCATCAGGCGGCTTTGTGCCCAGGAGAACACCCAGGGAATCGCGCGCAGATCGCCGATATGGTTGGTGGCCTTGCGCGCCGAGGGGCGGCTGCCGATATTGAGTTTGGCAATCTCCGAGATCGGCGTGGCTTCGCGGAAATAGGTGATGAAATCGGGCGTGGCATACACTAGGTCGCGGTATTCGCGGTAGGCAAGGCCCGAGAGCTTTTCGAGCAAAGCGTGGCGCTCCGGCGTATCAGCCGCAACGGCCGCTTCCGTGGGGAAGCTCGCGCTCAGCGTGGCCGCCAGCAGGGTTTCCAGGTTGCGGCGACCCACTTCGGGGTCAGCATACTTGGCGGCAATCACTTCACCCTGTTCGGTGATGCGGATCTGCCCGGCCACCGAGCCGGCGGGCTGCGCCAGAATGGCCTCATAGCTGGGGCCACCACCACGACCGACCGAGCCGCCGCGGCCATGGAACAGGCGCAGGCGTACGCCGGCTTCGGCGAACACCTCCACCAGCTTGACCTCGGCCTTGTAGAGTTCCCAGTTGCTGGTGAGGTAGCCGCCATCCTTGTTGCTGTCGGAATAGCCCAGCATGATTTCCTGCACACCAGCACGCTGATCAACCAGCTGACGCCACTGCGGCAAGGCCAGCAGGTCGCGCACGATGGCATCGCAGGCCCGCAGATCGGGAATCGTTTCGAACAGCGGGATGATATTGACGGCCGCATGCGGCGTGGGCGAGAGCGCGATCAGACCCACTTCCTTGAGCAGCACGGCTACTTCGAGCAGGTCCGACACGCTTTGCGCGTTGGATATGATGTAGTTGGGCAAGGCCGCTGCGCCGTACTTGGCGTGGATCTCGGCGGCCGTGCGCACGATGGCCAGCTCCTTGGCGCTTTCTTCGCTGTATTGCACATAAGGCGTTTGCAGCAGGCGGGCGCTGGCCAGTTCGCGCAACAGCACTTTCTGGCGCGCTTCCTCGCTCAGCGCGGCGTAGTCCTCCAGCCCGGCTTTCTCGAACAGTTCGGCGACGACTTTCTCGTGGATGCCGCTGTGCTGGCGCATATCCAGCGGTGCCAGATGGAAACCGAATACATCGACGGCGCGAATCAAACGCCGCAGGCGGCCGCTGGCCAGGATCGCCGAGCCATGCGCCGCCAGCGAGGCCGACAGGGCCCGCAAGTCGCCCGCCAACTCTGCCGCTGTGGCATAGGGGGCGATACCGGCATCGGCCAAGATGCCGCCGCGGAACTTGCCCAGCACATGCGCGGTAGAGAGGATGCGTTGGCGGATGGTGTTCATGGCCAGGCGATAAGGCTCTTCGCTACGGCTGGCAGGCTGGTTGGCAAACGCCGCGCCGATCGCGTGCACGGCATCGCTGGCCTGCACCATGCGCGAGGACAGGCTCAGCTCGCTTTCGAGCTTGGTGGCCTCTTCATAGTAAAAATCGAACGCCACCGCAGCCTGGCGGCCGACGGCATGCAGGGTGACTTCGGGCACCACAAAGGGGTTGCCGTCACGGTCACCGCCGATCCAGCAGCCCACGTGCATGAATACCGGCAGCTCGACCGGCTCACCGAGCAAGGCGCTCAAACGGTCTTCAAGTTCGATGTAGATGCGTGGCAGCTGCTTGAGGAAGGTGGAGCGGAAATAGCTGATGCCGTTTTCGATTTCATCGCTGACCTGCAGCTTGAAGGCGCGGATTTCGCGCGTCTGCCACAGCGTGAGGATCACGCGCTGCAGGGCGATATCGTTTTCTTCCAGCTCTTCGGGCATCAGCGTCTGCCGGTCGCGCATGGTCAGCGCGCGGGCGATCGTGCGTTCGCAATCGAGCAGGGTCTTGCGTTGTACTTCGGTCGGGTGCGCGGTCAATACCGGGGCGATCAGTGTGGCAGCCACCAGGTTCTTGATCGCCTCGGCCGAAACACCGCGCGCTGTCAGCTCGTCGAGCGAGTGGGTGAGGCTGCCGCGCTGTGCCGGGCTGCGCTGGATGCGGTGGTAGCGACGGCGGCGGTTGTGGTGCAGGTCTTCGGCAATGTTCGACAGGTGCGAGAAGTAGCTGAACGCACGCGCCACAGCCACCGTCGTATCGTGGCTCAGATTCGCCAGCGTGGCGGCCAGCTCATCGGCCGCGCTGGAATCGGCTTCCCACACGAAGCGGCTGGCCAGCTCGCGGATCGCCTCGATCTGCTTGAGCGTGTCGGTGCCCGACTCACGCTCGATGGTATCGGCCAGCATGGTGGCCAGCAGGTTGAGATCCTGCTCCAGCGGCAGGTCTTTGGCGGTAGCGTTGTCGTACAGGGCCATGATCAATCTCGCGACGTGGGTTTTGCTGCGGTGCGGTAGCCAGAGTAAGGGATAGTCCGCACGTAGGGAATTGTAGTTTAACTACAAGTTTATAACCGGATCGCCCTTGTGCGCCACAAAACAGAAAGGCCGTGCAGATGCACGGCCTTTTCTCTTGCAAAACAAAGCTTTCCTTGCCAAAAAAAGGCTCAGAAGCTGCCGACCACCTTCACGCTACCATCAACAGACCCCTTGTCGATGTAGCCAATTGCAGCTGGGTTGCCCGCAACAAACTTCTTCACATCGGCACTACCACCCACTTCCTTGGGCGGGGTACCCTTGCCGGTGAACTGCATCTTGGCCCAGTGCGCCTTGACGCCTGCAGGGTCCTTCTTGAGTACTTTGCTGCTGAATTCCCCGCGCGTGGCGCCATCGCTTTGATCCACCGGGGTGGCACTACCGCCACTCGGGAAGCTTGTGGATTTACCCAGGAAGATGCTGGCAATCTGCTCGGGCGAGAGGCTGTCGACACCCGACTTGGGATTGACGACAACCGCCACCTCGGCCTGAGCGGCTACCGTCAGCAGGGCAAGCAAGGTGAGCATGTGGATTTTCATGATGCCCCCTCCTTAGAAAACGAAGTCAGCAGCGATGGTGTAGACATTTACCGACTCACCGGCAAATGCAGACCGCAGCTTGAATGGATCGGTGGAATCAATCTTCTGCTTGGTAAAGAAGTTGTCCTTGCCCTTTTCAGTCTGTACGCGGTCGAACTGGAACTTGATGGCCACATTCTTCATGGCATTCCAGCGCAGACCCAGCGTGGTCGTGCTCTGATCCGCACCTGCCTTGGTATCAATGACTGCGGCCTTGAGACCTGCAAGCTGGACGGTCGGCGTGGGGAGGTTGTCAGTGATGTGGTTCACCTTGGTCTCGACGCTGGCGTAACTGACATAAGGCGTGAAGTCACCAAAGCGGTAGCCCAGCGTGGTGTACCAACCGTCCGTGTCATCGACGAAACTCTCGGTACGGCGCTGGGTATACTCGCCCTGGAAGACCAGCTGACCATCATCGTAGGTTGCCCCGATGCCGGTAAAACTGGCCAGCTTGTCCTTGATGATCAAGTCATTGAGGGCGGCCTTCCATGGGCCCGAAATGGCAGCAGGCAACACGGTGCTGTTGGCGACGGCGCTCATCCCGGGAATCAGGATCGTGTCCATGCCGGGGCTGTGGCCGGTCAAGTCCGTACGGATGTAACCTGCGCGGAACAGCCAGGAGTCAATCTCGTAAACGGCATTGATCCCCATCATCTTCTTGAAATCGATGTTGAAATCACCGGGCAACTTGGTCTTCGATGCGCCCGTGTAGGGCTGCAAGGTCACCGTCCCGTCACCGACATTGTGCTTGTAGAGCATGTCGATACCATCGAAACGACCATTGGCAACCTGTGAGTACACATCAACTGGCGGGCGAGCCCAGATATTGGCATAGCCCACATTGCGGTAGTCCGAGATCAGGAAGGTGGGGGTACCGATCCGGCCCACGCGCACTGCCACATTCGGCGTGGCCTGATACTTCACGAAAGCCCACTCCACCCCAGGGGTGAAGTTGTTCTTTTCGTTCTTGGTCGAGAGCAGTTGCAGGGTCGCCGACCACTGATCATTGAACTTGGCCACACCTTGCACGCCAAGCTTGGTATCGACGGTGTAAGAGGCGTTCTTCTTGGCCCCGTTGGGCTGACTGGAAACAGCACGGAACTCGGCATTGTCCGTATTGGTGCTGACTGCACTGACGGTACCGAAACCGGAAAAACTGAAGGCCGTATCATCAGCCCAAGCAGCAGCCGACAAAGCTGTCGCCAATGCAAGTGCGAGGGGTTTGAGGGTCTGCACGTTCACTCTCCAGGATACAAAGGGGGATGCGGCGTCGAATCTTGTGGTGCTACAGCGGCGCGCCAGAGCCACCGCAACGATCCGCCCCGGATACACCGGCTAGTGCAGCAGCAAGGCAAGCACAACCAGCAGGGCAGCCAGCAATCCGGCAATGGTCGCGAGCCATTCATTGCGTTGCTGCTGGCTCTGGAGCATTTGCTCGGTCACTGTTACCAGCTTAGTCTGCTGCTCTCCTTCGGCAAGCCGGACAAGCGCACGAGGCAGGGCAGGTAGAGTTTCTGCCCAGTACGGCGCCTCCACCTTGATCTGGCGCAACAGCGCGCGCCAGCCCACCTGTTCGTTCATCCACCGCGTCAGGAAAGGCTTTGCGGTATCCCAGAGGTCCAGTTCTGGGTCCAGTTGACGACCCAGACCCTCGATGTTGAGCAGGGTTTTCTGCAGCAATACCAGTTGTGGCTGAATTTCCACATTGAAGCGGCGTGAGGTCTCGAACAAACGCAGCAAAATCTGCCCCAGCGAGATTTCTGCCAGCGGCTTATCGAAGATCGGCTCGCAGACGGTGCGGATGGCGGCTTCGAGTTCTTCGACGCGCGTTTCTTTGGGCACCCAGCCTGATTCGATATGGGCGGTGGCCACGCGGCGGTAATCGCGATTGAAGAAGGCGAGGAAATTGATCGCCAGATAGCGTTTGTCGAACTCCGACAGACTGCCGACGATGCCGAAATCGAGCGCAATGTACCGCCCATCCGGCGCGACCAGAATATTGCCGGGGTGCATATCTGCATGGAAAAAGCCGTGGCGGAATACTTGGGTGAAGAAGATTTCCACCCCGAACCGGCTTAGTTGCTTGAGGTCGATACCCTGCTCACACAGCGTATCGATCTGCGAGACCGGCGTGCCATCCATCCACTCAAGCACCATCACTTCGCGGCTGGTGTAGTCCCACAGAATCTCTGGCACCAGCAGCATGTTCGATGCGGGGAAATTGCGCCTTAGCTGACTGCCGTTGGCGGCTTCGCGTTGCAGATCGAGTTCGTCATGAAGATAGCGGTCGAATTCCGCCACCACTTCACGGGGCTTCAGGCGCTTGCCGTCGGCAAACAGTTTCTCGACCAGCCAAGCCATGACCTTGAGCAAGGCCAGATCGGATTCGATCACGGGCTGGATGCCGGGGCGCAGCACCTTCACCGCCACGCGGCGGCCATCGGGCAGCTCCGCGTAATGGACTTGCGCCACCGAGGCCGAAGCGACCGGCGTGGTATCAAAACGACTGAACAGCGCGCGCGGCGGCTTGCCCAGCGCAGTTTCGATGACCTGTTCGGCAATGTCCGAATCAAAGGGTTTGACCCGATCCTGCAGACGCGTGAGCTCACTGGCCACATCTGCCGGCACCAGATCCGGCCGGGTGGAGAGCACCTGGCCAAACTTGACGAAGATGGGCCCGAGCTTCTCCAACGCCCGGCGCAAACGTACTGCGCGCGGCGCCTCGAAGCGGCGCCAGAACAGGATCAGTTTGACGGTGCGTTCCAGCCCGCGCACGCGCTCGTGGCCAAGGATGAACTCGTCCAGCCCGTAGGCAAAGACAATGCGGAGGATCTTGAGGAGCCGAAGCAGGAACATGCGATCAGGCCAGCGCAGGAGAGGCCGCGATTATCACGCGAAACGAGCATGGCGGGCAGCGTTACCGCCGCCCACCACACCTGATGCTTACAGCAGCACGCGCTCGATGCCGCCGTTACGCGCGGTTTCCACGTATTCAGGCATCCAGTTTTCGCCGAGTACATGCTTGGCAATTTCGACCACGATGTAATCGGCCGTAGTGCCCGAATCGTCGTTGTAGCGGGTCAAGCCCTGCAGGCAGCTTGGGCAGGAGGTCAGGATCTTGACCTGATCCTGTGTGCCGGCGCGCGCTGCGTCGGCCCCCTTGCGCATTTCTTCTTCCTTGCGGAAGCGCACCTGCGTGGACACATCGGGTCGCGTCGCGGCCAGCGTGCCGCTTTCGCCGCAGCAGCGCTCGTTCAGATCGACCTGCTGACCCATGATCTCGTTGGCCAGCTTGATCGGGCTCATGGTCTTGATCGGGGTGTGGCAGGGGTCGTGGTACATATAGCGCGTACCTTCCACGCCTTGCAGCCTTACACCCTTTTCGAGCAGGTATTCGTGGATGTCGATCAGGCGGCAGCCGGGGAAGATCTGTTCAAACTGGTAGCGCGTGAGCTGGTCGTAACAGGTGCCGCAGCTGACCACCACGGTCTTGATGTCGAGGTAGTTCAGCGTATTGGCCAAGCGGTGGAACAGCACGCGGTTCTCGGTGGTGATCTGCTCGCCCTTGTCGGCATAACCGCTCGACGTCTGCGGGTAGCCGCAGCACAGATAACCGGGCGGCAGCACCGTGGTGGCGCCCACATGCCAAAGCATGGCCTGGGTAGCGAGGCCGACCTGCGAGAACAGGCGCTCAGAGCCGCAGCCCGGGAAATAGAACACGGCTTCCGAATCTTCGGCCGCGACCTTGGGGTTGCGGATCACCGGGATCACCTCGGCGTCTTCCACATCCAAGAGCGCGCGCGCCGTTTTCTTGGGCAGATTGCCGGGCATCTTCTTGTTGATGAAGTGGATGACCTGGGTCTTCACCGTCGGCTTGCCCACGGTGGCCGGCGGCGCGGCAGTCTGTGCCTTGGCGGCGACCTTGAGTACCTCGTGACCCAGGCGTTGCAGCTTGTAGCCGATGCCCATCATGCCGGCGCGCAGCGTCTTGATCGTGGCCGGGTCTTTCACCGTGAGGAAGGCCATGGCGGCGGCGGTGCCGGGGTTGAACTTCTTGTGGCCGGTCTTGCGCAGGAAGTTGCGCATGGCCACGGTGACATCGCCGAAGTCGATCTTCACCGGGCAGGGGTTCACGCACTTGTGGCAGACCGTGCAATGGTCGGCCACATCGCCCAGTTCCTCGAAGTGCTTGAAGCTCACGCCTCGGCGTGTCTGCTCTTCGTACAGGAAGGCTTCGGTCAGCAGGCCCACGCCGAGAATCTTGTTGCGCGGGCTGTAGAGCAGGTTCGCGCGTGGCACGTGAGTGGCGCACACCGGCTTGCACTTGCCGCAGCGCAGGCAGTCTTTGACCATGTCCGAAATCTGGCCCAGATCGCTCTGTTCCAGAATCAGCGACTCGGCACCCAAGAGACCGAACGAGGGCGTATACGCATTGCGCAGATCGGCACCGGGCAGCAGCTTGCCCTTGTTGAAACGGCCGTTCGGGTCGATGCGCTGCTTGTATTCGACGAAGGGGCGAATCTCCTCGTCGTGCAGGAATTCGAGCTTGGTGATACCGATGCCGTGCTCGCCCGAGATCACGCCATTGAGCGAACGCGCCAGCGCCATGATGCGCGCCACGGCTTTGTGCGCCGTTTGCAGCATGGCGTAATCGTCGGAGTTCACCGGGATATTGGTGTGCACATTGCCGTCGCCGGCGTGCATGTGCAGCGCCACCCAGGTGCGCCCCTTGAGTACCTGCTTGTGGATCGCCTTGACCGCATCGCGCACCGGCGTGTCGGCATCGCCCGAGAACAGGTTGTTCAGTTCGCCCAGCAGTTCGCGCTTGAAGCTGATCCGCAGGGCAAAGTCGCGCAGGGCATGGAACACCGATTGCGGCGGCTCGATATCGCTGGCGGGTTCCAGCGGGGCCGTGGGCCAAGTGCTGGTGTAGCTCTCAAAGGCGTCGTCGAGATGCTGGAGTATCCAGTCCCAGCGCTGGCGCACAGCGCGTACGCGTTCGAGCGCAGCTTCGCGGCGGTCGCCGATCAGTTCGTCATGGCTCACCGTTTCGTCGGCATCGACTTCCAGTTTGCCTTCGCTGAAGAAGGTATCGAGCTTGTCGAGCAGTTGCAGCTTGTTGGCAATGCTCAGTTCGATATTGATGCGCTCGATGCCATCGGAGTAATCACCAAGGCGCGGCAACGGAATGACCACGTCTTCGTTGATCTTGAACGCATTGGTGTGGCGTGCGATGGCTGCCGTGCGGGCACGATCGAGCCAGAATTTCTTGCGTGCTTCAGCCGTCACCGCAATGAAGCCTTCACCGTGACGCGCATTGGCCAGGCGCACGACCTGGCTGGCGGCCTCGCCCACAGCGTTTTCGTCGTCGGACACGATGTCGGCGATCAGCACCATCTTGGGCCGGCCCTTGGACTTGGCCTTGGTGGCGTAACCGACGGCGCGCACATAGCGCCAGTCCAGATGCTCGAGACCGGCCAGCAGCACGCCGGGCTTGGCATCGAGGTAGTCCTTGATTTCAACGATGGCCGGCGTGGCTTGGGCCACGGTGCCGAAGAATTCGAGACACACGGTCCGCACATGCGCGGGCATGCGGTGCAGCACGAAGCGGGCCGAGGTGATCAGGCCGTCCGTACCTTCCTTCTGCACGCCGGGCAGGCCCGCAAGGAACTTGTCGGTCACGTCCTTGCCCAGACCCACCTTGCGGAAGGCCGGGCCGGGGATGTTCAGCGTGTCGTCCGAGATCAGCGTCTTGCCATCGGGCTGCAGCTTGCGGATGCGGAAGCTGGCCATGTCGATATCGTGGATCTTGCCGCGGTTGTGGTTCAGGCGTTCGATGAACAGCCAGTTGCCGTCCGGGTCCACCATCTTCCACGAGGCCAGGTTGTCGAGCGCGGTACCCCACAGCACGGCCTTCTTGCCGCCGGCGTTCATGGCCACGTTGCCGCCGATGCAGCTGGCCTCGGCCGAAGTCGGGTCCACCGCGAACACCAGCCCCTCGGCTTCGGCGGCTTCCATCACGCGCTTGGTAACGACACCAGCGCCGCACTGGATGGTGGCCACCTTGCCTTCCACGCCGGGCAGCGTGATGTATTCGACACCGTTGTGGCGATCCAGCTTTTCGGTGTTGATCACGGCCGACATCGGCGTCAGCGGTACCGCGCCACCGGTGTAGCCGGTACCACCACCGCGCGGGATCATGGTCAGACCGAGGTCGATACAGGCCTTCACGAGGCCGGCCATCTCCTCCTCGGAATCGGGATTCAGCACCACGAACGGGTATTCGACGCGCCAGTCGGTCGCGTCAGTCACATGCGAGACGCGGGCGAGGCCATCGAAGCAGATATTGTCCTTGCGGGTCAGCCCGCTCATGCGCTTGAGCACTTTCTTGCGCAGCGCGGCCGTTTCGGGGAAGAAGCGCTCGAAGGCATCAACGGCCTTGCGGGCTTGATCCAGAAGGCTGGCAACCTGATCGTTATCGCCACGGCGCTTCTCGACTTCGCCCAAGCGGTGGCGCATGGCGCCGACCAGCGCAGCCAGACGGTCCGGGTTGTCGAGCAGGTCGTCCTGCAGATAGGGATTGCGCTGCACCACCCAGATATCGCCCAGCACCTCGAACAGCATGCGCGCGGAACGGCCGGTACGGCGTTCGCCACGCAGGGTGTCGAGCACCTGCCAACTGGCCTCGCCGAGCAGGCGGATCACGATCTCGCGGTCGGAAAACGAGGTGTAGTTGTAGGGAATTTCGCGCAGGCGGGGGGCTTGATCAGCCATGGGGAAGCACCAGTGTCGGCGATGGATCGGGACTCGCGATTCTAGCCGAATTGCTGCGCTGCATCGAACCCGTTCGCGACGTGTAGTTGCACGACAGTGACAGAAAAAGCCTAAATGAAACAGACTTTTAGCGGATTTTGATTGACGTTCGCGTCAGTCAAGGCAGGCCATCGGACGGCATCCCGGCCCGTAGCCGCCGGGTCGCACGCGGACTATCGCGGTGAATGACAAGGGTGGGGCAGGCTGCCCCGCCGGACTCATCCAAGGAACAAGCGATACGCAGGGTTATCCCGCTCATCGGTATAGTCATAGCCCAGCTCGGCCAGAAAGCGCTGGAACGCCGCTTCATCGCTGGGCGGCACCTGCATGCCCACCAGGACGCGGCCAAAATCGGCCCCGTGATTACGGTAGTGGAACAGGCTGATATTCCAGCCACGCCCCATCTGGGTCAGGAAGTTCAGCAGCGCACCGGGGCGCTCAGGGAACTCGAAGCGATAGACCAGTTCATGCTCGACCTGCGGCGCACGGCCACCCACCAGATGGCGGATATGCAGCTTGGCCATCTCGTTGTCAGTCAGATCCACCGCCTTAAGGCCACGCTCGTTGAGCAACGCAACCAGATCCGCGGCTTCCTTGCGGGTGCTGATCTTCACGCCGACAAAGATATGCGCCTCGGCCGGGTCAGCGGCGCGGTAGTTGAACTCGGTGACTGCGCGGCTGCCCAGCAGCTCGCAGAACGAACGGAAGCTGCCCGGTTGCTCGGGAATGGTCACCGCCAGGATCGCTTCACGCGCCTCGCCGATTTCGGCCCGCTCAGCCACATGGCGCAGGCGGTCAAAGTTCATATTGGCGCCAGAGGCAATGGCGATCAGCGTTTTGTCCTGCACGCCTTCGCGTTCGGCCCAGGCCTTGAGGCCGGCCAGCGAGAGCGCGCCGCTGGGTTCCAGAATCGAGCGCGTGTCCTCGAACACATCCTTGATCGCCGCGCACATGGCGTCGGTATCCACGGTAATGATCTCGTCGAGCACTTCGCGGCACAGGCGGAAGGTTTCCTCACCCACCTGTTTCACGGCCACGCCGTCGGCAAACAGGCCAACGTGCTCCAGCACCACGCGGTGACCAGCCTCGATGGAACGCCGCATCGCGTCACTATCCACCGGCTCCACGCCAATGATCTTGATCTCGGGCCGCAGTCGCTTCACGTATGCACCCAGCCCCGCAGCAAGGCCGCCACCACCCACGGGTACAAAGATGGCCTCGATGGCATCGGGGTGCTGACGCAGGATTTCCATGCCCACCGTGCCCTGGCCGGCAATCACATCCGGGTCGTCGAAGGGGGCGACATAGGTCATGCCCGTCTCCTCGACCAGTTTGACCGCATGGGCATAGGCATCGCTGTAGGAATCGCCATGCAGCACCACCTCGGCACCGCGGCGCTTGACGCCATTGATCTTGATCGACGGTGTGGTGGCCGGCATCACGATGACGGCGCGGCAGCCGAGCCGTTGCGCAGACATCGCCACCCCTTGGGCATGGTTGCCGGCTGAAGCCGTGATCACGCCGCGGTCACGCGCCGCCTGCGGTAGCTTGGCCAGCTTGTTGTAGGCACCGCGCAGCTTGTAGGTGAACACGGGCTGCATGTCCTCGCGCTTGAGCAGGACACGGTTGCCGATGCGGCTAGCCAGGTTCGGCATGGCGTCCAGCCCGGTTTCCACGGCGACGTCGTAAACCCGGGCGGTGAGGATGCGTTCAAGGTAATCAGGTGGGGACATGGCAATGTAACGAAACTACAAATCGGCCCTCAAACTAGCAGGAATCCGCCACGGCGACGAGATGCCGCGCGCGTCAATCAGCCGCTTGAGCTCCTCGTCTTGCAGGGGTTTGTGCACGATGGCGGCGGCTTTTATACACTCTGCCCATGTCTCCTCCCCTGCCACTGATTTCCAACGATCTATGGCGCTCGGCCAAGGTCTTCAACCTGTTCCGAGCGCTCATGGCGATGGCGCTGCTCACCGCCAGCTGGTGGCTGCATGCCAAGCTATTCCCGGACGCCGATGATCGCACCGCGCTGCACTGGATGGCCGGTGCCTACCTGTTGCTGGTCGTGGTGTTCGGTGCCTGCCTGCGCCAGCGCTGGCCGCGGTTTCCGGTGCTGCTGGGTATTCAGGTTGCCGCCGACATCGCCTTCATCGTGGGCGTGATGCATATCGCAGGCGGGCTCAAATCCGGTATCGGGCTGATGTTGCTGCCCTATCTGGCAGGCGCAGGCCTTGTCAGCCGAGGGCGCACCACCCTGTTCCATGCCGCCCTCGCCAGCATCGCCTTGCTGCTGCAGCAGTTGTTGCAGTACGTGCAATCGGACTCCACCAATGATCTGTTCCAGGCGGCGCTGCTGTGTATTGCCTGCTTTGCCACGGCCTGGCTGGCTTTCCGGCTGGCACGGTACGCCACCGAATCGGAAAAGCTGGCGGAACGGCGCGGCAGCGAGCTGGCCAATATGGCGCAGATCAACCGGCTGATCCTGCAGGATGTATCGGATGGCGTGCTGGTACTCGATGAAACCGACGTGATCCGGCAGTTCAACCAGCAGGCTGAACGGCTGCTGGGTTCGGGCATGATCGCCGGCAAAACGTCCATCGCCTCGGTCAGCCCGCCGCTGGCACGGGCACTGGCCGCCTGGCATGCCGGCGCAGCCGAGCTGCCGGAGGGTCTGGACCTGTACCCCGAGCTGGTCCGCCCCCGATTCATGCCGGTGCGGGTTGGCACCTCGGCAACCGGCACGGTGATCTTTCTGGAAGACATTGATCGCCTGCGGCGCGAGGCCCAGCAGCTCAAACTGGCCGCACTAGGCCGGCTCACTGCCAATATCGCCCATGAAATCCGCAACCCGCTGTCGGCCATTGGCCATGCTGCACAACTACTGGCAGAAGACGCGAGCGACCCCACCACCTTGCGGCTCACCCGCATCATGGTCGAGAACAGCCGTCGACTCGACAAACTGGTGCGCGCAGTGCTGGATCTGAATCGTCGCGATCGTGCCGAACCCGTGGATCTCCGTCTGCATGAGTGGATACATCATTTCGTGCAGGAGTTCCGGGAGGTCGAGGGGATTGCCGCCAGCATCCGCGTGGAGTGCCCCCAGGGGGCAGTGGCACGCTTCGATGAGGGGCAATTGCATCAGGTACTCTGGAACCTCTGTCGCAACGGCTGGCGTTATGGTCAGCATGCTGACGACTCGCTCCAGCTCAGGGTGGTGCGGCAGGGTGACGCCTGGGCGCTGGACGTGCGTGATGACGGCCCGGGTATTGCCCATGCCGATCAGATCAAGCTGTTCGAACCCTTTTTCACCACCGACGCGAAAGGCACCGGATTAGGCTTGTATATCGCCCGCGAGATTTGCGCCGGCAACGAGGCCATGCTGGAATACGTGCCCACGCCGGGCGGGGCGGCCCAGCAAGGCGCTTGTTTCCGCCTCACCTTTCCGGCACGCCCCGCATGAGCCCCTACCCAGCCACCCGGACACGGCCATTGCCCACCGCAGGTAAGTATCCATGAGCAAGAAGAACGGCAAGCCCCCCCGCATACTCGTGGTTGATGATGAACCTGATCTGCGCGAGCTGGTCGAGCTGACCCTGTTGAAGATGGGTCTGGAAGTCGACACCGCCAGCGGGGTCGATGACGCACGCCAGCGTCTGGATGCAGGCGGCATCGATCTGTGTCTGACCGATATGCGCATGCAGGATGGCAGCGGGCTGGACGTGGTGCGTCATATCGACACCCAGGGCTACGATATCCCGGTCGCCGTCATCACCGCCTACGGCAGCCTCGACAATGCCGTGGAAGCGCTCAAGGCCGGCGCCTTTGATTACTTGGCCAAGCCGGTATCGCTGGAGCAACTACGCACGTTGGTACGCTCGGCGCTGTCGCTCGACAAACCTCGCGCCAGCAAGGCCGGCAGCGAGGAAGAACGCGCGTTTATCGGCACCTCACCCGCCATCTTGCAGGCACTGCAACTGATTGAACGACTGGCACGTAGCCAGGCCCCGGTCTACATCACTGGCGAATCCGGTAGCGGCAAGGAACGGGCCGCGCGGCTGATCCATGCGCAATCGAGCCGCAGCGCCCTCCCCTTTGTGCCGGTGAACTGCGGTGCCATCCCCGAGAACCTGATGGAGAGCGAGTTCTTCGGCTACAAGAAGGGTGCATTCACGGGTGCCGACAGCGAGCGCGACGGTTTTTTCCAGGCAGCCGAGGGCGGCACGCTGTTCCTCGACGAAGTAGCCGATCTGCCCCTGGCCATGCAGGTGAAGCTGTTGCGCGTGATCCAGGAAAAGCGGGTGCGCAAGCTGGGCGATGCTCGCGAGATCCCCGTGGATGTACGCATCATCTGCGCCACTCACCAGAATCTGGCTAAGTGTGTCGAGGAAGGCCGCTTCCGCCAGGATTTGTACTACCGGCTCAATGTGATCGAACTGAAAATGCCCGCACTGCGGGAAATGCGCGAGGATATCGGGGCGATTACCGAGGGTGTGCTGGCCCGCCTGGCTGCCCAGAATGGCATGCCCTTGCCCAAGCTAGGTGCCGATGCCCGCGAAGCGCTGGGTAACTATGATTTTCCCGGTAATGTGCGCGAACTCGAAAACGTGCTGGAACGCGCGCTGGCACTGTGCGATGGCCGGCTGATCCGGCTGGATGACCTGCAGCTGAGCCGAACGGATCGCGACGAGCCGGTTCCCTCCGCCGCGATTGGCGACAAGTATCCGCTGCAGGACTATCTCGACCGGCTCGAACGCGAAGCCATACTCGAAGCGCTGGGTAAAACCCGCTTCAACCGTACCCAGGCCGCCAAGATACTGGGCGTGACCTTCCGCTCGCTGCGCTACCGGATGGAGCGGCTGGATATCAACTGACGGCCGATCCTCAGCCGTAGCGCCGCAGCGCCTCCACGGCCAGACCCGCGCCGATGCTGCCGAACAGATCGCCCTCCACCGGGCGGGCATTCGGCAGCAGCGCAGCAATACGCCGGCGCAAAGACGGTATGCCGCTGGAGCCGCCCGTAAAGAAGATGGTGTCGATCTGCTCGCGGCCCACCCCCGCATCCGTGATCAGGGCAGATACCGTCGCTTCCACATCGCTGACGAGCTTGTCGGTTGCCTCATCGAAGGTGGCCGACTCAATGGTCTGGGCAAAGCCTGCCTCCAGACGATCCAGTGTCAGCAGGGTCTGCGGGGCACTGGACAGGGCAATCTTGGCTTCTTCAACCTGCAGGGCCAGCCAGTGGCCATCACGTCGCTCGATCAGCCGCAGCAGGCGATCCAGTGCATCTTGTGCCTGTGCGTCGCGGTAGACCTCCTGCAACTCCATCCAGATCTTGCGTGTGTAGTTGAAGTTGATGGTGTGCCAGGTCGCCAGATTGAAATAGTAGCTCGACGGCACCTCGGCATTGTTCTTGAGCCGGGTGCGATAACCCAGCAGGGGCATCACGCCGGCCAAGCTAAGGTATTTGTCGAAGTCGGTACCGCCGATATGCACCCCGCCGTTGGCCAGCAGATCTTCACGGCGCTCGCTGGTTCTGGCGCGTTCGGGCGAGAGGCGCACCAGCGAAAAGTCCGAGGTACCGCCGCCAATATCGGCAATCAGCACCAGCTCTTCCCGATCCAGCCCCTGTTCGTAATGGAAGGCCGCCGCAATCGGCTCGAACTGGAAACTGACTTCCTTGAAGCCCACCGCCCGCGCTGTATCCGCCAGCGTGGCCTCTGCCCGCGCATCGGCCTCGGGGTCATCATCCACAAAGTGGACCGGACGCCCGAACACGGCCGTATCGAAGCGCCGACCCGCATCGCGCTCGGCGCGGTGCTTGAGTTCGCCGATGAAGCGCTGCAAGAGCTCGCGGAACGACAAGGCACGACCCGCCACCTCGGTCTGGCCGTCGATCAGACTCGACCCCAGCAGGCTCTTGAGCGAGCGCATAAGCCGGCCCTCGTAGCCATCCAGATATTCGGCCAGTGCCTGGCGGCCAAAACAGGTGTGATCCTCTTCGGCATTGAAGAACACGACCGAAGGCAAGGTGACCTTGCCGTCCTCCAGCCGCAGCAGAGTGTCGCCGCCGGGGCGCAACCAGCCCGTGGTGGAATTGGAGGTGCCGAAATCAATGCCGCAGGCGCGGGCAGGCGTAAGGGACATGGTATGGGTCAACAGCAGCGGGGCGCGGATGGTAAGCACCTGTCCGGCGATTGTCCAGTTTTTCATTCCGGATCAGCGGCTTAGCGGCACCACCCATCTATCGCCCAAGCCCCGCCAGCTGCCGCTGCGGCGGCTGCCCATGCGCAGGACGCTTAAGCGGATGCGTTGCAGGGGCGTCGTGTACCGCGGCTTTCGACGACTGCGCCATTCCATCGTGGCAGGGCTTTGACTATGCTGGCGCGGCTGATCACCGACGAGCCGGGCAAGGACCCGGCTCGCAACCCACCGCCCAACGGAGTGAACCGATGTCCCTTATCCCGCGTTTCGCACGCCTCGGCCCGGTCGCGCTTGCCCTCTGGCTGGCAGGCTGTGCCACTACCCCCCGCCCCGTCATCGATCACGGCGTAGACCTGACGCCGATGCCGGCACGCCCCGTCGCCAGCCAGCTCGCTCCCGGCTGGGAACGCGGCGTGTTCATGGAAATCTTCGTGCGCGCCTATCAGGACAGCAACGGCGATGGCATCGGCGACCTCCAGGGGCTGACCCAGCGGCTGGATTATCTGCAGGCGCTGGGGATCAAGGGCATCTGGCTGATGCCGATCATGAAAAGCGCCGACCGCGACCATGGTTATGCCACCACCGACTACCGCGACATCGAAACCGACTATGGCACGCTGGCCGACTTTGACACCTTTATCGCAGCCGCCCATGCGCGAGGCATCGGGGTGATCATCGATTACGTCATCAACCACAGTGCGGCAGAACATCCGCTGTTCGCCAATGCCCGCAGCGGGCCCGATGCCCGCTACCGCAACTGGTTCGTGTGGGACAAGAGCCCGCCGGCCGGCTGGGATATCTGGGGCAAACACCCTTGGTATCCCGCAGGAGCGCAGTTCTATTTCGGGACCTTCGGCCCGCACATGCCGGATTTCAACATGCGCAATCCGGAAGTCGTGAAGTACCACGAAGACAGCCTGCGCTTCTGGCTCAACCGCGGCATGGATGGCTTCCGGCTCGATGCGGTGCCGCATCTGGTCGAGAACAACGCGGTGGACTGGAACGACCAGCCTGAGAGCCGCGCACTAACCGCCGGTTTCACCCGGCTGAGCAAATCCTATCCCCGCCGCTATGTCGTGTGCGAAGCCACCGCCAAACCGGAGGATTACGCCAGCGACACCATCTGTGGCGGCGCATTCGCCTTCGGCTTGCAGTACGAGATCATCAAGGCTGCCAAGGGCGATGCCGAAGCAGTGGCCAAGGTGGCGGATTACTTCCGTACCGCCTCGCCCAATATGGCCACCATGTTGTCAAACCACGATATTTTCGCGGGCCAGCGCGTCTGGGATCAGCTGGCCGGCGATACGGCGCGTTACAAGCTTGCGGCGGCCAGCTATCTGCTGTTGCCGGGTACGCCCTTCATCTATTACGGCGAAGAAGTGGGTCAGGCCGGCATTCCGGGTCTGGAGGGCGACTTCCCGATCCGCGGGCCCATGAGCTGGTCGTCCGAGCCCGGTGCCGGCTTCAGCAAGGGCACGCCATTCCGCCCGACTGCACCCAACGCAGCCCAACAGAACGTAGTGAGCGAACAGGCTCGGCCCGATGGCCTGCTCGCGTTCTACAAGGCCATGATTGCGCTGCGCAACACGCTGCCCGCCATTGCCCGCGGCAGCTACGAGCACGCCAGTGTGCAAGGCAGCGCCCTGAGCTACCAGCGCCGTCTGGGCAAGGAAACCGTGTTGGTGGCCATCAACTACGGCAGTGCACCGGCCTCGCTCGACATCGCCCAGCTGCCCGCCAACCGCAGCGCCGAGGCCCGCTACCCGGCCCATGCCGCCAAACTGCGCAGCAATGAAAAAGGCCAGCTCACGCTGGCCCTGGCACCGCAATCGGTCGCGGTTTACCGCTTGGTGGACTGATTGAGCACGTCCACCGGCAGATCTCGCTTGAAGAAGTCACGATAGCGGTCGGTCAGCTCCTCGGCGCTGCCCACGGTCATGGCCAGATCGTGGAGCAGGCCGTCGGAGATGCGGTACGACCAGCCGTGTACCGTGACCTCCTGACCACGCGCCCAGGCATCCTGCACCACGGTGGTCTGGGCGGCATTGACGACCTGTTCGACCACATTGAGCTCGCACAGCTTGTCGAGGCGCTCTTCAGGGTCGAACTTGTCGAGCCAACGGTTATGCACGCGGCGCAAATCATGGATATGTCGCAACCAGTTATCGACGAGACCGACGCGCTTGTCCTCGTAAGCCGCGCGCACACCGCCGCAGCCATAGTGGCCGCAGACGATGATGTGCTTGACCTTGAGCACATCGACCGCGAACTGGATGGTGGACAGGCAGTTGAGATCGGAGTGGACGATCAGGTTGGCCACATTGCGGTGCACGAACACTTCGCCGGGCAAGAGACCGATCAGTTCATTGGCGGGTACACGACTGTCGGCGCAGCCTATCCACATGTATTCCGGAGTCTGCTGCTTGGCAAGGGTTTCGAAGAAACCGGGTTGCTCGGCCTTGATGGCGTCGGCCCAGTTACGGTTATTGCCCAGCAAGTGCTGAAGTTCATCGCTCATGCGTTTCATTCTCCGGGATGCAATGGTTCATGGGCGTAGTCGACCAGGGTTTCCAGCGACACGAGCTCCAGGAAATCTTCGTGCGTGCTCGCCAGCACCAGCTTGGGTGCGGCGCCCGCTCGCAAGGCCTCGACCCAGCGCACGGCACAGACGCACCAGCGATCACCGGGCTTGAGGCCGGGAAAGTCGAATTCGGGACGGGGGGTGCTCAGATCATTACCGTGTGCAGCCGAAAACGTGAGGAACGCTTCGGTCAGCACCACACAGGCAGTATGGCGACCGGCATCGCTGGCGTCGGTGTTGCAGCAACCATCACGGAAGAAACCGGTCAGGGGCTTGAAACTGCAGGGCTCCAGCGGCAAGCCCAGGATATTGAGTGCGTCGTGCATTACTTCGCCCCCTGTGACATGACCCGCGCCGAACGACGGGGCCTTCATCAAAAACAAAAAGCCGCTTCCCGTAGGAGAGCGGCTTTTGTTGTATTACTTGGGGTGGCTGATGGGACTCGAACCCACGACAACAGGAATCACAATCCTGGACTCTACCAACTGAGCTACAGCCACCACCGGAAAACTCGGCGTCCAATGCAGGATTGGCGCACCCGACAGGAATCGAACCTGTAACCTACGGCTTAGAAGGCCGTTGCTCTATCCGGTTGAGCTACGGGCGCTTGGTCACCTCGGCAACGGACCTTTATAGGATCACGTCGAACGGATTCAATACACTGAAAAACTTGGTCGGGGCGGTGGGATTCGAACTCACGACCACCTGGTCCCAAACCAGGTGCGCTACCAGGCTGCGCTACGCCCCGAAGAGGGCAGGATACTAAGGGGCGAGCCCGGTACTGTCAAGCCAGACTTGGGAGTGCGGCGGAAAAATGCGAGAATTCAACCCTTTGCACGTAACCGGGATCACCTCATGAGCGCTCAACTCCTCGACGGCAAGCAGATTTCCGCAGAAATCATTGATGAAGTCCGCAAGGGAGTCGATGCGCGCACCGCCGCCGGCAAGCGTGCGCCGGCACTGGCGGTGGTGCTCGTCGGAGACGATCCGGCCTCGGCCGTGTACGTGAACAACAAGAAAAAAGCCTGTGAGCGTGCCGGCTTTCGCTCGCTCTCCTTCGAGTACCCCGCCACACTGACCGAAGCCGAGTTGCTGGATCTGGTGCGCAAGCTCAATGAGGATGTCGAGGTCGATGGCATCCTCGTGCAGCTGCCGCTGCCCAAGCATATCGATGCCGACAAGGTCATCGAAACCATCAATCCGAACAAGGATGTGGATGGCTTTCACCCCTACAATTTCGGCCGCCTTGCCCTGAAGATGCCGCTGCTGCGCCCCTGCACCCCGCATGGCGTGATGGTGATGCTGGAGAAAACCGGCGTGGACCTGGCCGGCAAGGATGCCGTGGTAGTGGGCGCGTCCAATATTGTTGGCCGCCCAGCTGCGCTGGAGCTGCTGCTGGCTCGCGCGACCGTCACGGTGTGCCATAGCAAGACGAAGGATCTGGCCAGCAAGATCGCCGCAGCCGATGTGGTCGTCGCGGGCGTGGGCATCCCCAATTTCGTGAAGGGCGAATGGATCAAGCCCGGCGCCATCGTCATCGATGTGGGCATCAACCGGCTCGATAACGGCAAGCTCTGCGGCGATGTGGAGTTTGATGTGGCTCGCGAGCGGGCCAGCTGGATCACCCCGGTGCCCGGCGGTGTGGGCCCGATGACGATCGCGATGCTGATGAAGAACACGCTGGACGCCTGCAACGCCCTGCACCCCTGAGCCGCCCGCCCCCACCTGCCGAGATACCCGATGCTCTACCCGCTGCTGCGCCCCCTGCTGTTTGCCTTGGAACCCGAAACCGCCCACAAGCTCACCTTTGCCGGGCTGGAAACCCTGCACTCGCTGGGCTTTGCCTCGGTACTGGGTAGTCGCGAGCAAGCCCGACCCATAGAGGTCATGGGGCTGACGTTTCCGAACCGCGTCGGGCTGGCGGCAGGTCTCGACAAGAATGGCGACCACATCGATGCCCTTGCCGACCTGGGCTTCGGCTTCATCGAGATCGGCACGGTGACGCCACGCCCGCAACCGGGCAATCCGCAACCGCGCATGTTTCGCCTGCCGGCTGCGCAGGGCATCATCAACCGGCTCGGCTTCAACAACGGCGGGCTCGACGCGCTGGTCGCCAATGTGGAAGCCAGCCAGTACCGCGGCATACTCGGCATCAATATCGGCAAGAACTTCGATACGCCGATCGAGAGCGCCAACGATGATTATCTGGCCTGCCTGACGCGTGTATACCCCTACGCGAGCTACATCACGGTCAACATCTCCTCGCCCAATACCAAAAACCTGCGCCAGTTGCAGCAATCGAGCGAGCTGGAGCGACTGCTGTCAGCACTCAAGGATGAACAGGCGCGGCTCACCGTACGGCATGGCCGCTATGTGCCACTGGCACTGAAGATCGCACCGGATCTGGAAACCGAACAGATCATGGAAATCGCCCGCCTTCTGGTCGAGTACCGTTTCGATGGTGTGATCGCCACCAACACCACGCTGTCCCGCGTGGGTGTGGAAGGCTTGACGCACGGCAATGAAGCCGGCGGCCTGTCGGGTGCGCCGGTGCGGATGCGGGCCACGGCCGTGCTGCGCGCCTTGGCGTCGGCACTGCATGGGCGGGTGCCCATCATCGGGGTGGGGGGCATCCTCAGCGGCGAGCATGCCGTCGAGAAGCTCGATGCCGGCGCCTCGCTGGTGCAGGTTTATAGCGGGCTCATCTATCGTGGTCCGGCACTGGTGGGCGAATGCGTCGCCGCCACCAACGAGCGCGGCGCCTGAATCCCATGATCAATCTGGCTGATCGCATCGACGCGATCCTGCCCCAGACACAATGCACCCAGTGCGGCTACCCGGACTGCCGCCGCTATGCGGAAGCCATTGCAGCCGGCGAGGCCGGTATCAATCAATGCCCGCCCGGCGGTGAGGCGGGCATCCACCAGCTTGCCGCGCTGACTGGCCGGCCCGTAGTGCCACTGAACCCGGTTCATGGCGAGACCAAGCCGTTTGCGCTGGCATTGATCGATGAGACCCATTGCATCGGTTGTACGCTGTGCATCCAGGCTTGCCCCGTGGATGCCATTCTGGGTGCTGCCAAACTGATGCACACGGTGATCGCGCAGGAGTGCACAGGTTGCGAGCTGTGCATTGCGCCTTGCCCGGTCGACTGCATCAGCATGGTACCGGCCAGTCGTCCGGCCGAGGCTGAGGCGCAGCAGGCGCAAGCCCATCACTGGCGACTGCGCCATCAACAGCGGGCCGCCCGCTTGGTGCGCGAAAAGCAGGAGCGCAGCGCCCGCCTGGCCGCCAAGGCCCTCGACAAGCTCAACGACCCTCACTTTGCCGGCGCCGAGCAGCAGGCCAGCATCCGCGCCGCACTCGCGCGCAATGCGCAGGAAACCACGCCAGCGGCTACCATCAATACAGACCCGGCCGCTGCAAGGCGCGCCAAGCTTGATGAGATCATGGCCCGCGCCGCCGCACGGCTGGACAAGGCCAGCAAGGAGTAACCATGACCCCGATCCGCGCCATCTATGTACTTGCCCTGATCCTGTTTTTCTATTTTGTGGCTACCAGCCGCATGACCCCGGCCCTGCTGGTACTGGGCGGCATATTCGTCCTAGGCATCTGGCAAATCCGCCGCATGCTGGCCGAAGCCCGCGAGCGGGAGGCACGGCAATGGGAAAACAGTGATGTGACCATCGTGATGCCCCGCAAACCAGAGCAACCGGCGTCGCGCGGGCCGCAGGGCTGATCCGCAGCCGTTTGCCATGAAACTCAACACCCGCCTGCATGGCCGCATCCGCTACCAGACCTGGGTGCGGGTGATCCCCAAGGCTGGCGCAGGCCTGCTCAGCCACATCGAGGACATCTCGACTGCCGGGCTGGGCTTGGAGCATGACCAGCCCATGGCCACCGATATCGAGTGCCATGTGTACTTCATGCTGCCGCTTTATGGCACCGAACACATCGTCCAGGCGCGCTGCCGGATTGCCGGTTGCCGGCCAACCGAAACACCGGGGCGCTACCATCTGGGACTGGCCTTCATCGACTTTGTATCCGATCCACGCGCCACATCCGAACTGATCGACGCCTTTGTCGATCACCTCAACGCCACCCAGTCCGACCCACCTGCCCAGGCATCATGAACCCCGCCTCCCGCCGCCTTTTTTTTGAACGCCTGCGCGAGGGTAACTCCGCGCCCCGTACCGAACTCGACTACAGCACCCCGTTCGAGCTGCTGGTGGCGGTCGTGCTGTCGGCACAAGCGACCGATGTGGGCGTCAACAAAGCCACGGCACGGCTGTTCCCGGTAGCCAACACCCCCGCCGCGATCCATGCGCTGGGCCAGGCCGGGCTGGAGGAGTACATCAAGACCATCGGCCTGTATCGCAGCAAGGCCAAGCATGTGATTGAACTATGCCGCATGCTGATGGAGCTGCACGATGGCGAGGTGCCGCAAACGCGCGAGGCGCTCGAAGCACTGCCCGGCGTCGGGCGCAAAACCGCCAATGTGGTGCTCAACACCGCGTTCGGCCAGCCCACTATCGCCGTGGATACGCATATCTTCCGTGTCGCCAATCGCACCGGGTTGGCGCCGGGCAAGGATGTGCGTGCTGTCGAGGACAAACTGCTCAAGGTTGTGCCCGCCGAATTCCGTCTCGATGCACACCACTGGCTGATCCTGCATGGCCGCTATGTGTGTAAGGCGCGCAAGCCCGACTGCGGCCACTGTGTGGTGCGTGACTTATGCGACTTCAAAGGCAAGGATTGAGACAGGCTGTGGTGTAGATTGCACCATTTGGCAGCGAACTTATATTGCGGTGCACCATAATGATTCGGCAAGCCTATAATCCGCCGCCACCCCGTTCTGGTTTTCAGGAAGCGTCATGAGCGCCCAACACAGCCAGCAAGACCCCAAAAAAATCGCAGGCCTTACCCTGGCCGCACTCGGCGTCGTTTATGGCGACATCGGTACCAGTCCGCTGTATGCGTTTGCCGAATGCTTCAGCCCGCACCACGGTCTGACACCCACGCCCGCCAATGTACTGGGCATCCTGTCGCTGATCACCTGGGCCCTGCTCTTCGTCATCAGCTTCAAATACGTGCTGTTCATGCTGCGCGCCGATAACAACGGTGAGGGCGGCATCCTTGCGCTGATGGCACTGGCCCTGCGCAACAGTCAGCGCAAGCGCGGCCAGTTCTCGATCTTCATCCTGCTGGGCATTGCCGGCGCGGCACTGTTCTATGGCGACGGAGTGCTGACCCCCGCGGTGTCGGTGCTCTCCGCGGTGGAGGGCCTCAAGGTGCTCGATCCGGCCTTCGAGCGCTTCGTGCTGCCGCTGACCGTCATCATCATCATCGGGCTATTTGCGGTGCAGCGGCACGGCACTGGCGGCGTGGGCAAGTTCTTCGGCCCCATTGTCGTGCTGTGGTTCCTCAGCCTCGCCGTGCTCGGCATCGGCGGCATCCTGCGTGATCCGACCGTACTCAAGGCGCTGTCGCCCGTGTATGCCTATGAATTCTTTGCCGCCCAGCCCATGCTGGCCTTCCTGTCGCTGGGTGCGGTGGTGCTGGTGGTCACCGGCGGTGAAGCCATCTATGCCGACATGGGCCACTTCGGCCGCCTGCCGATCCAGATCGGCTGGTTCGGCCTGGTGCTGCCAGGCTTGCTACTCAATTACTATGGTCAGGGCGCGCTGGTGCTGCACGATCATGCCAACGTCAGCCAGGCTTTCTTCCTTCTGGCGCCCAAGGTGCTGGTGCTGCCACTGGTGATCCTGGCTACCGCCGCCACCGCGATTGCTTCGCAGGCCCTGATCTCGGGCGTGTTCTCGATCACGCGCCAGGCGATCCAGCTCGGTTACATGCCGCGCATGGAGATCGACCACACCTCCGAGCGCGAAATCGGCCAGATCTACATTCCTTTCGTAAACTGGGCCCTGTGCATCGCCGTGCTGCTGCTGGTCTTCAGCTTCAAGACCTCGGCCGCCATCCTGCCGGCTTACGGCTTTGCCATCTGCGGCATCATGATCATGACCACCGCTACCGCGTTCGTGGCGCTCAAGCAGCCCAATAACCCCGGCCGCACCCGTCTGATCCGAGGCTTGCTGGTCTGCTTCATCATCGTGGATATCGCCCTGCTGGCGGCCAATGTGCCCAAGATCCCCACGGGCGGCTGGTTCCCGCTGGCGATCGGCCTGATCATGCTGGGCATGATGTTCACCTGGAAGCGCGGCCGCCGGCAGCTGTTCCATCGCATCCATGATGGCGAACTGCCGCTGGAGCTGTTCGTGCAAAGCATCGAGGCCAACCCGCCGCATCGCGTCGAGGGCACGGCGATCTTCATGACCGGCAGCGCCAACACCACGCCGCATGCCTTGCTGCACAACCTCAAGCACAACAAGGTCTTGCACGAGCAGGTGGTGTTCCTCACCATCAGCGCCACCGACATCCCGCGTGTGCCCGACAAACAGAAACTCAAGGTCACGCGTCTGAGCCCCTCGTTCTGGCAGATCGAGGCCACCTACGGTTTCGTTGAGGAACCCTCGGTACCCGAGATCCTCGCCGCCGCCGAGCGCGACCATGGTCTCGTTTGCGACGAGATGACCACCTCGTACTTCCTCTCGCGCGAGACCATCATCTGCGGCGCCCGCACGGCGGAGCGCGACGATATGTCCTGGGCGCAGATCAAGGTGTTCACCTGGATGCAGCGCAACGCCCAGCGTCCGACCGACTTCTTCAAGATTCCCGCCAACCGGGTGGTGGAGATGGGGACGCAGGTCGAGATGTAAGCCCCGTGCATCAGCAGACGCAAAAAAGCCGGATCACATGATCCGGCTTTTTGTTTGGCCGCGGCGTTGTTTTCGTAGCCGCAGGGTGGAATTAGTGCAGCCCATTGCACCCCGCGGTGTCGCTCAAGCCAGCAAGGCCAGCAGCTTGTCGAATGCCTCATCGAACAGCTTCAGGCCATCGACCTGCAGCTGCACCGCCACGGCATCCATATCGATACCCGCATCCGCCAATGCCTTCAGCGTAGCTTCGGCCTCCGCCACGCCCACGCTCAGGCTGGCCGACGCCTTGCCGTGGTCACGGAAGGCCGCCAGTGTGGCATCGGGCAGCGTGTTGACCGTATCGGGGCCGATCAGGTTGTCCACGTACAGGGTATCGGGGTAGGCCGGGTTCTTGGTGCCCGTACTGGCCCACAGCAGGCGCTGGATATTCGCACCGGCGGCGCGTAGATCGGCGCATTCGGCGCTGTTCCAGCGGGCCATCCAGCGTGCATACGCCACCTTCACCATAGCCAGTGCGGCCTTGCCCTTGAGTGCGACGGCCGCGCCGCCCAGCGCATCGAGCTTGCCGTCGATCAGCGTATCCACGCGCGACAGGAACAGGCTGGCGACCGAGCGTACATGGCGCACATCACCGCCGGCCGCAAGGCGCTGGCGCAGGCCGGCCACATAGGCATCGAACACCGCATCGCAATCGCGCTGGCCGAACATCAGGGTGACGTTGACGTTGATGCCCGCGGCGATGGCGGCGGTAAAGGCCGGCAGGCTCTCGGCGGTGGCGGGAATCTTGATCATGGCATTGGGGCGCTGGATCGCGGCCCACAGGCGCTTGGCAGCGGCTTCGGTACCGGCGCCATCGCGTGCCAGATAGGGCGAGACTTCGAGGCTGACATAGCCATCGAGCCCGTTCGACTCGCGATACACGCTGGCAAACAGATCACAGGCACCCTGTACATCGGGCACAGCCAGGGCTTCGAAGCGCTGTTCGGCGCTCAGGCTCTGGGCCTTGAGGGCGGCCAGATCGTCGGCATAGCCGGCGCCGGCGGAAATCGATTTCTGGAAGATGGCCGGGTTGGAGGTCACGCCCGAGAGGCCGTCCTCGGCGATCAGCTTTTGCAGCGGGCCGGCCAGCAGCTCACGCGAGAGGTTATCCAGCCAGAGGCGCTGGCCAAATGTCTTGGCGAGAACGAGCGGGTTCGTGGCGGGCGTGGTCATGGTGCGTTTCCTGATTCGAGCGGGCAAAGAAACGCATGGTAGGCGAGCCCGACAGGCCGGGCAACGCTCGTAGTCGGACGATGCCGACTACACCCGGACTACACACCCAAACCTGCGTCTTCGGTGCTCAGCAGACGGTTTGCCGGGAAGCGGATTGCAAAGCAGCTGCCCTTGCCCATCTCGCTGCTGATCTCCAGTCTGGCCTGATGGCGCTGGGCAATATGCTTGACGATGGCAAGGCCGAGGCCCGTGCCGCCGGTCGCCCGCGAGCGGCCACGATCCACGCGGTAGAAACGCTCGGTCAGACGGGGAATATGCTGCGCTTCGATACCGATGCCGGTGTCCTTGACCGCAAAGCTGGCCACGCCGTCTTCCACCTTCCAGAGGATGCGAATCTCGCCTTGATCCGGCGTGTAGCGCACGGCATTGCTGACCAGATTGCCGAAAGCACTGTGCAGTTCGTCGTAGTTGCCGCGCAGCGCGGCATCGGAACCCAGCTCCAGCCGGAACGTGTGGCGCCCCTTGGACAAACCCTCGGCCTCGGTCACCAGCAGACGGGCCAGTGCCGGCACATCCACGCGCGCATCGCGGCCTTCGGCCCCATTCTCCAGTCGCGACAGGGTCAGCAGGTCTTCGACGAGCCGCTGCATGCGGCTGGTCTGCTCGAACATCATCGTCAATTGCGACTGGCGCGTCTGCGCGTCCATATCGGGCATGTCGAGCAAGGTTTCGAGAAAGCCCCCCACCACCGTGAGCGGCGTGCGCAACTCGTGCGAGACATTGGCGACAAAATCGCGGTGCACGGTCTGCACCCGTTCAAGCTGGGTGATATCGCGCGTCAGCAGTAGCTTGCGCGTGCTGTCGAAAGGGACCAGCTGCACGCTGAGCACCACATCGCCACCGTGAATATCCCGCAGCACCACAGGCTGGCTGTAATCCTGGGCGGTCAGGTAACGCTGGAAGGCGGGCACCCGCACCAGGTAAGCAATGTGCTGGCCGATATCCTTGGCGCGATCCAGTCCCAGATGCGCCATCGAGCGCGGGTTGCACCATTCGATGCGGTCATTGGTATCGAGCACCACCACGCCCTCGGGCATGGCTTCGCCGGCTGCGACAAAGCGATCCAGCGCGGCCGTGAGCATGCGCTGGCTCTTGCCCTGTGCACGGACCATCTTGTAAAGGCGGCGGTAGGCGGCCTCCCAGGCCCCGCTGCTCTCGGGCACGGTATCCGGGGACGGGTCGTTGAGCCACTTGCCCAAACGGTTCAGATTGCTCAGATGGAAGACAAGCAGGCCACCCATGGCCAGCACCATCAACCACAGGCTGCCCACCGTCCCCAGCAGGGGTTGCAGGATCAGCGCCAGCAGCGCAAAGGCAAACAGCAGCAGGGCAGTACGCCACCAGAACATGAACACTCTCGTCTCGATCGAATCAATCAGCAGCCAGATCCATGGCTGCTTACAGTGCAGACAGGCGATAGCCCGTACCGCGTACGGTCTGGATCAGCGCGTCGTGGCCCGTGGCTTCGAGCGCCGAGCGCAAGCGGCGGATGTGCACATCCACCGTGCGCTCTTCCACGAAGACATGATCGCCCCACACATGATCCAGCAGCTGCGCCCGCGAGTGTACGCGCTCGGGGTGGGTCATGAAAAAGTGCAGCAGGCGGAATTCCGTCGGCCCCAGGTCGATGCCAGCACCGTTACCCGATACGCGGTGCGTACCCGGATCCAGCGCGAGGCCTTTGACCTCGACCACATCGTCCGTCATCTGCGGTGCGCGGCGGCGCAGCACAGCCTTGATGCGGGCCTGCAGTTCGCGCGGGCTGAACGGTTTGGTGATGTAGTCATCCGCGCCGGTTTCCAGGCCCTGGATCTTGTCGGTTTCTTCCGAACGCGCCGTCAGCATGATCACCGGAATCTGCCGGGTACGTTCATCGGCGCGGATCTTCTTGGCAAACTCGATGCCGCTCATGCCCGGCAGCATCCAGTCGAGCAAGATCAGATCGGGCAGGGCATTGCGCACGATGGACAAACCGACTTCGGCCGAGTCAGCACGCAGCACATGATGGCCGGCTTGCTGGAGATTGAAGGCGATCAGTTCCTGGATCGCGGGCTCGTCTTCAACGAGAAGGATATTGGCAGGCATAAGTCGCTCGGTCCCTTGGGGTTTTCCGTCAAATTTGTTGCGAGCTTAAGTACTGTACGTGACTGAAATATTACAAGTCCGCAAATCATCCGTGCCGACCATCCGTGCGCCCGCCAAGGTATCATTGCGTCTTTGACTGACAGCCCCGCACACATGGCCGGCCTGCGCCCCGATAGCCCCCTGCCCACCGAGCTGATCCTGCACGCTCAAAGCCGCGTGCTGGAAGTGCATTTCGATGATGGCGCGCAATTCCGGCTGCCTTGCGAATACCTGCGCGTGTTCAGCCCGTCTGCCGAAGTCCGCGGCCATGGCGGCGGGCCGCTGCAACTGGTGCCGGGCAAGCTGGCCGTCAATATCCGGGCCATCGAACCCGTCGGCCACTATGCGGTCAAGCTGGTATTCGACGACGGTCACGACAGCGGCCTGTACGGCTGGGATACCTTGTACGAGCTGGGCCGCGATCAGGCCGTCAACTGGCAGGACTACCTTAACCGCCTGGCCGCCGCCGGCCTGACGAGAGAAGCATGAGCGAACAATCCTCCCGCGCAAGCGATGCACAGACCCATTTCGGCTACCAGACCGTTGCCGAATCGCAAAAAGCCCAGAAAGTGGCCGAGGTGTTCCACTCGGTCGCACGCAAATACGATGTGATGAACGATGTCATGTCAGGCGGTCTGCACCGGCTGTGGAAAATCTTCACCATTGCCCAGAGCGGCGTGCGCGAAGGTAGCCGTGTGCTCGATATTGCCGGCGGCACAGGCGACCTCTCGCTGGCTTTCCTCAAGCGTGTGGGCAAGACCGGCCAGGTCTGGCTCACCGATATCAACAGCTCCATGCTCACCGTGGGCCGCGACCGTCTGGTCGATGCCGGCTTCCTGAACCCGGTCGCGCAGTGCGATGCCGAGAAACTGCCCTTCCCGAGCAACTACTTCGATTGCATCACCGTCGCCTTCGGCCTGCGCAACATGACGCACAAGGATGCCGCACTGGCCGAGATGCTGCGGGTACTCAAGCCGGGTGGCCGCCTGCTGGTGCTCGAATTCTCCAAGGTCGCCAAGCCGCTGGCCCCGGTTTATGACTTTTACTCGTTCAAGCTGCTGCCCAAGATGGGCGAACTGATCGCGCAGGATGCCGCCAGCTACCAGTATCTGGCCGAATCGATCCGCATGCATCCGGGCCAGGAAGAGCTGGCGCAGATGATGCGTGACGTGGGCTTTGCCAAGGTGGATTTCCACAATCTCACCGCTGGCGTGGTCGCCCTGCACAAGGGCTTCAAAGTCTGATGGCAGCAGCTTGCCCGCAATGCCATGGCGAGATGCAGGTCGCCCATTACGCCAGCAAGTACGGCGGCCAGATCGAACTCGACTTCTGCTTTGCATGCCGGCATATCTGGTTCGATCAGCATGAGAGCGTCACGCTGGCACCAGCGGCGATTGTCGATCTGTTTGAAGTCTTGCATGAGCACGCCAACGACACCCTGACACCGCACGCTACCGCCGCGCCGGGCTGCGTGCGCTGCAAGAAGCCGATGCGGCACGTACATGATCAGGTCAAGGCCACGCGCTTTGTCTACCATCGCTGCGAGGACCACGGCCGGCTGATCGGTTTTTGGCAGTTCCTGCGCGAGAAACAGTTTGTCCGCGATCTGACCGCCGCACAACGCGGCACATTGGCTGCAACCATCAAACAGTTCCGCTGCCAAAGCTGTGGCGGCGGCGTGGATGTGGCGCGAGACAGCGCCTGCAGCTACTGCGGCACACCGCTGGCGGTGCTCGACCCCGACGCCGTCAAGGCGGCTTTGGCGCATTATCGTCGCCCAGCTGCCGCCACCAGTACGCCAGTGCCCCCGCCGCGTCACCACGGCAAACCGGCCGCGCAGGAAACCTCTTCGCTGCACGGCGCCGTTGATCTGACCGAGCTGGTTGTCGATGGGCTCGGATTGATACTGCGTTTGCTCGATTGAATCTATCGCGCAGGACACGCTCTGATTTTGCGGTACACGACCCGGAGGCAGGAACAGGGTCGACAATAATAAGATAATTTAAATGATTGATATTTAAGGAATAACCATGAGCATCGGATTGTTCATCGATGGCGCATACGCTTACAAGGCGTTCGGCCGCGAAAAGATCAACTACCTCGAACTACGCAAACTGATCGAGGAAGACCTTGCTGACACGGTGGATGAGGGCTACTTCTTCAACGCCGATGACAATCAGGCCATGTCATCCAAACTGCATAACGCGCTCTCCTTTCCCTACCCCAAGGGGCCAGGCCTGCGGGTAAAGAATTACTGGGTGCAGAAAAAGCAGCTTTACTGGCCCAATCATCTTGGTGGCGGCCCGGTAACGCACCCCGAACAACCGCATATCAACTACGAGATCACCACGCAAAAAGCCGTGGATGTGGGCCTCGTCTATCACATGACCCGCTCCTTCCATAAGCGCAAATGGAGCAAACTGGTGCTGTTTGCCGGTGATGGCGATTTCCACGAGCCCGTGCAGAATCTGGTCGAATACGAAAACGTCGACCTATACCTGATAGGCTCACTCAACAGCATTGCCGATGTGCTGCGCCCGTATGCCCGACGCATCATCGAAGTGGACGCCGAACCGGTCAAAAGCCGTCTGCGCCTGGTGGATCGGTGGCGTGAAGGCGAGCGCTATAACGAAGAGCAGCCGGTCTGAGATACTGTTTCAAACACAAGCGAGCGCGCGCCGATCAGTACGGCGCAGGCATCAGCCGGCACGTGCACAGCGACACCCGCCTGATGGACTCCCCCGCCGCCGCGGGGGCGCTTGCGGGGCAGTGGTGCTGGCGACCGCTTACCCCGAGAAAGGCAGCGCCAACTCGCTGCCATCGATTTCCATCTGCCTTGGTCAACATGACATGATCCGCCTCGCCATCTTCAATCATCTGCTGGCCCAGCGTGCCGACCTACGCGGCGAATTGGCCGGACAGGCGGGCAAGGTTGTGTTGCTGCGCATCGCGCCGCTACAGCTGGGCTTCATGATCGAAGCCGATGGCAGCGTGATCAGCAGCCATTTGCCCCCCGATGCCAGCATCGACATCCCGCCCTCGCTGCTGCCCCGGCTGGCGCTGCACGATCCGGCGGCCGAGCGCGGCATGCAGATCAGCGGCGACATGCTGCTGGCGGCCAGCGTCGGCCGGGTGCTGCAGGCACTCGACTGGGATGCCGAGGCCGATCTGGCGCGATTGATCGGCGATATCCCGGCACACCGGCTGGCCAGCATGGCACGCGATCTGATCGGTGACCCGCGCCAGATCGCCCGCAACCTCGCTGAAACCAGTGCCGAATACCTGCAGGAAGAAGCCCGCTTGCTGGCCACCGGCCCAGCCGTGGCAAAGTTCATTGCCGATGTCGACCGACTGCGTGACGATACCGCGCGGCTCGACAAACGGTTGCAACAGCTCGAAGCGCGCCAGCGTTAAGGCCATGGGTCAGCGCCAGGGTACCCGTCGTCTGAAAGCGACCGTCATCGCTTGAGTTCGGCTGGGCATCGTCGCAGAATGCCAATGTACTAATTCCAATGACATGAAAACGGGTAGAGGATCATGAGCGCGGACACTTGTCCCTTGTGCAACAGTCATGGCGGCGAGCTGGTCTGGCAATCGGCCCTTTACCGCGTGGTCCTCGTTGACGATGCCGCCTATCCAGGCTTTTGCCGCGTGATTCTCAACCGCCACGCTGCCGAGATGACAGATCTGCCCGCCGCAGAGCGCGACACGCTGATGCAAGCGGTGTGGACCGTGGAATCCGTGCTGCGCGATGCCGTACACCCCGACAAGATCAATCTCGCCAGCCTGGGTAATGTCGTGCCGCACCTGCACTGGCATGTGATACCGCGCTGGCATGACGACGCTCACTTCCCCTCACCCATCTGGGCGACCACCCAGCGCGACAGCCCCCCCCGCAACGTGGATCTCACGGCACTCAAGGCCAGCCTGGCCTCGCGCCTGCTGTTGCTGGAATCGATGAAATAGGGATACCCCATGCACGCGCTTGATTTACCCACCATTGATGCAAGCCTGCCCTTGGCCTTTGCTGATGCCCGCGGCTTCAAGGACTGGCTCAAGCTGGTGCCGATGATCAACGTCCGTCAGGCACACGCCGAAATCCTCGATGTGCTCAACCGCCTGAACCAGAACCCGGTCCTGCCCATCGAGCGCCTGAAAATGCTGGAGCTGCTGCGCGAACCGGTGATGTTGCTGCAGGAGGAGAATGCCAAGCGCTATACCGGCAAGGCTTTGCCCCTTAGCGATGCAGAAAACGTCATCTGGAAGGCGAATGTCCAGCTGTGGCGCGAGATGAGCATGGGCTATCGCCATTGCTGGCGCGCTGCCATGCAGGATGATGTCTCCGTGGCTGACCATAAGGCCCTGACCGGCCAACGTGCCCTGCGTTACGCCGCGCTGGCGATTCGCGAACATCACCAGGCTTATCGCACGGTGCCGACAGCACGCTGGAATGATCTGTTCGGTCTTTACAAGCTCGCGGTCGATGCCGGCCACGCGAACAAGGTGGTCAAGGACAGCCTCAACCGCCACTCCGAACTCTCCACCGGACAAAGCTGCTTTGTGCAGGCGCTGCTCCTGGCTGCGGCCAACCCGAGTGCCATGACGGTGCGCCAGCTCGCTTGGGCTGATCGCTTGCTTGACCGCTGGGCCAACCGCGCCAACGTGACGGAGACGCCACCCGAGCGGCTGGAGGGCGGGCTGCTGGCGGTGGATCTGGCCAACCCCGGCCCGCTGCGTCGATACGACGCCGCGCAGGAGGGCGAAGGCTGGCGCTATCTGGAGATCGACTCGGTCGCCAAAAGCCTGAAAAAGCGCATCAAATACCTGCGTGCCGGTGAATCCCCTGCCAAATTGGGGCTGGGTGAGGAATATGCCGCGGCCACGGCGGAGCAATATCTGGCCAGTCTCTATCAGGAGTGGTGCGAACCCCAGGTGGAACGCGGCATGCCCCGTCACATGATGCGCGACGAAACGCACCATGCCGAAGTCGGCCTTGGCCTGGCAGGTGCGCATCTGGGCGTGGCCGGCGAGCATTTTGCCGAGCCCGCCGAGCACGCAGAAGTGCGCGGCCGCGCCATTGCCGACTTCCAGTTGTTTGGCGGCCAAGCCCAGCACCTGCTGAACCCCAACCAGCCAAAGGCTGCGGAGGGTGGCGCCAAGCTGGAGCAATGGCGGGTACTGAATGAAAGTGCGCTGGGCTTCCGGCTCGAACGGGGGGAATCAGGTGGGCGGCTGACGCATAGCCAGCTGGTGGCCGTACAGCCCCGTGCCGGCCAACCCTTCATGGTAGGCACGGTACGCTGGCTGCATGAGCTCGATACCGGGGGCATCGATATGGGCATACGCGCCCTGCCCGGCATTCCCCGCGCCATCGCCGTCCGGGCAACCGGGCTGAACACCTTCTCGAACCGTTTCACCCAGGCGCTGGCACTGCCTGCCATGCCCGCACTCAAGGCCAATGCCAGCTTGCTGTTGCCGCCAACCTGGTTCAAGCCGGGGCGTATCGTTGAAGTCTATGTTGATGGCCAGATCAAGCGGGCGCGACTGGATGAGCTGCTGGAACGCGGCGCCGATTTCGAACGGGTGGCGTATCAGGGCGATCTGTTCTGAACAGCGGTCGGCTTAGTTACCAGCCTCTGCGTCGCGGAGGAAATCCCGCACCAGTGGCAAAGTCAGCGGCCGCTGCGCCGCCAGCGCCGCTCGGTCGAGTGCATCAAGCAGGCTGACCAAGCCGCCGATATCGCGGCGCTGGTGACTGACCAGCCAGCGGCAGACCGATTCGTCCACCTCACACCCGCGGGCGCGGGCGCGGTGTCGTAACAGGGCGGCCTTGTCTTCATCTGCCGGTTCGGCAATTTCGAATACCAGCCCCCAACCCAGGCGCGTGCGCAGGTCATCGCGCAATGGCATATGCGCCGGTGCCTGCTGCCCGGCCGTAACGATTGCAAAACCGCACTCACGCTGGGCGTTGATCAGACCGAACAGGGCAATCTGACCTGCCGGATCGAGCGCATCGACATGATCCACGGCCAGGAGCGCGTGACCATGGGCCGATTCCCCCGGCGCCACCGTACGCGCATCCAGATACAGGGCGTCGAGGCCCGCATCGCCGGCGCGAGCCACGGTAGCGCGCAGCAGATGCGATTTGCCCGCACCGGCCTGCCCCCACAAGTAAACGCATGATTCGGGCGACTCGCCATCTGCCAGCGCCTTGAGCGCCAGAAACGCCTCCAGATTGGGGCCGATCAGGAAATCATCGAAGCCCGTCGGGTCGGGTAATTGCAGGTCGAGCGGCAGCTGCTTCATTTGCGGTACAGCGTGCTCGCCATGTAATAGCTGCGGACATGGCGCAAACCCACCAGCAATACCGCCGCCAGCGGCAAGGCCAGCAGGATGCCGACGAAACCGAACAGCTGGCCGAACGCCATCAGGGCAAAAATCACCGCCACCGGATGCAGGCCGATGCGCTCGCCCACCAGCTTGGGGGTAACCACAAACCCCTCGATCAACTGGCCGAGCAGGAACACACCCCAAACCGGCACCAAACCCAGCAGCGACTGGAACTGCAAGGCAGCCGCCAGGGTAGCCAGCAACGCCCCGACGATCAGGCCCAGATAGGGAACAAACACCAGCAGACCGGCAATCACACCGATCGGCAGGGCCGACTGCAAGCCGGCCAGCCACAATGCGGCGCTGTAGAACATCGACATGATCAGCATGACTGCCACCTGCCCGCGCAGGAATTCGCCCAGCACGGCATCCACCTCGCCGGCCAGTTCGTGGAACTTGGCATGCCAGCGGCGTGGCAGCAGGTCGTCCGCATCGCGCAGCAGTTGCGGCCAGTCGCGCAGGAAATAAAACAGCACAACAGGAATCAGCACCAGATTGGCAAACAGCCCGACCAGCGCGAGGCTGCCCGTGGTGATCGACGGCAGCATGGCCCGCAGCAACTGTCCGGCCTCACTGGTGTGGGCGGCCAGCCAGGCCTTGATGCTGTCGAGATCCAGCGCGGCATCCACCCCAAGGCGCTGTTGCAGCCAAGGGGCCAGCGTCTCGCGCGCCCAGACCAGTGCCTGGGGCAGGTAGCCGTACAGTTCGCTGAGCTGGCGAACGAACAGCGGCACGATCACCAGCACCAGCGCTACCAACAGCAGCAGGCCGACCACCATGACCATACTGACCGCGAGCGCACGGGAAATCCCGCGCCCGGACAGCCTGTCCACCAGCGGGGCCAGGATGTAAGCGAGCACGCCTGCCGTCAGGAAGGGTGCCAATACCGGGGCGAGCAGATAGAGGACGACAGCGACCACCGCAGCGATAGCCACAGGGGCGTAACGGGCGAGCAGGGAACGGGAGCGGCGGGCGGGTCTCATTTGAAGTAAAATGCGCGTCAATTCCGGTGCTTAGCAGAAGGCGGAGCCACGCAGGCCTACGCCAGACCATATTGCGCCGCATTGTAACCGCACTACCGGCGCCACCGTGCCGGTTTCGCTTGAATCCGCCCCACCGTTTCCCGAGACTCGCCATGAGCCAAGACAAGCCCAGCCTTTCCTACCGCGATGCCGGTGTCGATATCGACGCAGGCGATCAGTTGGTCGAGAACATCAAACCCTTTGCCAAGCGCACGATGCGCCCCGAGGTCCTCAGCGGCATTGGCGGCTTTGGCGGCCTGGTCGAGATCAGCAAGAAATACAAGGAGCCGGTACTGGTATCGGGCACCGATGGTGTGGGCACCAAACTCAAGCTCGCGTTCGAGTTGAACCGTCACGACACAGTGGGCGTCGATCTGGTCGCCATGAGCGTCAACGACATCCTCGTACAAGGCGCCGAGCCGCTGTTCTTCCTCGATTACTTCGCCTGCGGCAAGCTCGATGTCACCAGCGCCACCGAAGTCATCAAGGGCATTGCCAGCGGCTGCGAGCAAAGCGGCTGCGCGCTGATCGGCGGCGAAACCGCCGAAATGCCGGGCATGTACCCGGCTGGCGAGTACGATCTGGCCGGCTTTGCGGTGGGCGTGGTCGAGAAGAGCAAGATCATCACCGGTGAAACCATCCGGCCCGGTGATGTGGTGCTCGGTCTGGCGTCCAACGGCGCGCACTCGAACGGCTACTCGCTGGTCCGCAAGATCCTGCATCTGACCGAAGCCGACTACAACGCGCCCTTCGACAACGGCCGCACCCTGGCTGATGTGGTGATGGCCCCGACACGCCTTTACGTCAAGCCCATCCTCAAGCTGATGGAAAAGCTGACCGTGAAAGGCATGGCCCACATCACTGGCGGCGGCATCACCGAAAACGTACCGCGCGTGCTGCCGGCCAATGTAGTGGCGCAAATTGACGCCAAGAGCTGGCAAATGCCCAAGCTGTTCCAGTGGCTGCAAGTCCAGGGCAATGTCGCGCAGCAGGAGATGTATCGCACCTTCAATTGCGGTATCGGCATGGTGGTGATTGTCGCTGCCGAGCACGCTGACGATGCCGAGATGCTGCTGGCTGGCGAAGGTGAAACCGTTTACCGCATCGGCACCGTGCGTGCCCGTAACGGCGACGAGCATCAGACGCAAGTCGCTTGATCGCCTCGCAAGCCTATTGAATGGCAGATGGCGGACGAGGTCGCAAGACGCCCGGGAAACCCGGGCGCTTGCAGGCAGTGGCAAATCAACCAGCTGCTCGTCCTGTTTGATCCCACTCTCGCCGCCACCACCGCAAGGGAGCCTCGCATACGCTCGAACCGTTGCGAAGCGATGCCTAACCCACAGAGCCGATGCGCACCATGACCCTCAGCGAACGCTGCCTGCACTACCTGGACCGCTACGCCCATAAGGATCTGGCCGCGCTCGATAGCCTGTTTGCCGACGACATCACCTTGCGCGACTGGAAGATCGCCGTGCAGGGCAAGGCGGCGGCGCTGGACGAGAGCCGCAAGAACTTTGCCGCTGCCGAGCAGATCACCATCACACCGCTGGCTATGCATGAGGCAGGCGACACCGTCGCTGCAGAGCTGCACATCGTGGTGAATGGCACGGAGCAGCTGTACGTGGTCGATATCCTCCGCTTCAATGCCGCAGGCCAAATTACCGCCATTCGCGCCTACCTTGGCCGAGGCGATTGAGCCGGCAACCCAGACAGACTTAGCCGACATGAAAAACATCGTCATCCTGATTTCCGGCCGTGGCTCGAATATGCAAGCCATTGTCGATGCCGGCATCCCCGGTGCGCGCATCGCTGCTGTCATCAGCAACCGTCCTGCTGCGGCCGGGCTGGCCTGGGCCGCCGAGCGTGGCATTGCCACGGTCGCACTCGATCACAAGCAGTACCCGAGCCGCGAGGCGTTTGACGAGGCACTGGCGCACGCCATCGATGCCCACGCGGCCGATCTGGTCGTGCTGGCCGGCTTCATGCGCATCCTCACGCCAGCCTTCACCCAGCGCTACGAGGGCCGGATGCTCAATATCCATCCCTCCCTGCTGCCGGCGTTTCCCGGTCTGTACACGCACCAACGCGCCATCGAGTCCGGTTGCAAGCTGGCGGGTTGCACCGTGCACTTTGTGACCGCCGAACTCGACCATGGCCCCATCGTGTCGCAAGCCGCGGTACCCATTCTCGATGACGATACCGAGGACACCGTCTCGGCCCGCGTGCTGCTCGAGGAACACAAGCTTTATCCAGCCGCGGTACGCGCCTTTGTTGAAGGCCGCCTGCAGATCGACGGCCTGCGGGTTCGCGAGCAGCGCTGAATCATGCGGGCCTGGCTGGCGCCACGCTGCTTGATTGCGCTGCTGGTTTCGCTGCTCGTGCACTTGATCGGCATGTTCGGCGAGACCGCCTGGCACTACCTGATGCACGCGGCCGATAGCAGCGAACCCATAGTGCGCAAGACCGGGCGCACTCTGCAGCGCCAGCAACTGGCCAACGAGCGCAGCGCCCTGCCCAGCCATCCCGTGGACGAATTCATCGTGCAGCTGGGTCGCGCCGACCTTATCCCGGCAGCGCCACCTGCCGCCATGCCCCCTCCTGCCGTGCCGGCAGCCCCGCCGCCCAGAGACCAGCCGGCACCGTCACCCAAGCCGACAGCGCAAGCCCGCACAGAGCCGGCGCCGGCGCTACCTGCCGTGCCCGTCGCCTTGGCCACGCCCGAGCTACCCGCCCTGCCCACAAGCGTCGTCGCCGATACCCAGGCCCCGCCACCCACAGGCAGTGCGCGAGCCGTACCGCCGCCACCTGCACCGCCAGCGCCGGTCATCGGCCCGTTTCCCCGCAAGATCGAAATCGCTTACATGGTGAAGGGTCTGGTCGTGGCAGAGCATCGCTGGCAGGCCGAACAGGGTCGCTATCAGATCGACACGCGCGGTAGCCTGCTTGGCAACTCCTTCGCCATGCACAGCGAGGGCGAAATCGGGGCCGCGGGCCTCAAGCCCCTGCGCTTCGTCGGCTACCGCGACGACAAGCCCGAACCGCGCTATGCCGTGGAATTCGACTGGGCTGCGGGCCTGGTCACGGTAGGTGAGCCCGCCAAGCGCAAGACCCTGCCCTTGCTTGCCGGTGCGCAAGATGTTTTTTCCGCTGCCTACCAATTTGCCCTGCTGGGTGAGCAGCAACCACGTCTGGACCTGCAGGTGATTACCGGTCGCAACGCCTATCAGGTCACCTTCTCGCTGCGGGGCGAGGCGGAGCTGGTGCTATCGGGACGCAAGATCACCACGCTCGTCATGGCCGGCGCGTATGAGCAGCGCCAGTTTGCGTTCTTTCTGGCGCCGGAATGGCACAACCTGCCGGTACGTATCCGCTATCAGGACGGCGAGACGGTGCATGAATTGATGGCGGTGGATATCCGCATTGATGGCAAGACCGTACTTGAACGCAGCAAGCCAGCGAAACGCGAGCGATAATTCAGCCTTGGGTCAGGCAGCACAGGCGATCCTGTCGCGTGCCCTTTTTTGAAAGACCTTTCATGCCCCTACTTCGCTTGATTGCCTTGCTCTGCGTGTTGCTGGTTGCGCCCGTCCGCGCGGATACCCTGCCAGCGCAGGCGCGCATCGTCTATTCCGCCAAGCTGTCCGGACTGACCGTGGGCGAAGCGGTACAATCGTGGCGCGTCAGCGAGGGGCGTTACCGCCTTACCACCGAGCTCAACCCCATCATCGGCCCGCGTATCCGCTACGAGAGCCAGGGGCTGCTTACCGATGCCGGGCTCAAGCCGCAGGACTACGCCGAGTACCGGAATCGTGACGAAACCCCTCGCCATCTGGCGCGATTCGAGTGGGCACGCAAGCTGGTGGTGCAGGGCGCGCCCGACCGATTGCAACAACACAAGCTCGATACCGGCGCGCAGGAGCTCAATGCCCTGCCATTTCATCTGGCTTTTCTCGGTGCGGCACGCACGGCCCATGTGCAGGTCGCCACAGGCCGCAAGTTGCGCAACGATCGCTTCACCCAGGCCGGCATGCAGACAGTCAGCCTGAAAGGTCAGCAAGTCGATGCGCGCGTATGGCGCAGCGAATCCGGTGACGACCGTACCGAATTCTGGCTGGCCCCCGGCCATGCCAACCTGCCGGTCCGCATTCTTCGCCAGGATGACAAGGGCGAACTGCAACTGATCGCGCAGACCATCGAGTTTCAACAGGAGTAAGCATGTCATCCATCAAGCCCGAACTGTTCGCGGCGTCCCTGACCGCCCTGCGTGCGGCCATTTCTTTCAGCGCCCCGGCGGATGCCGTGTTGTCGCGCTTCTTCCGCGAAAATCCGAACCTGGGCAGCCACGATCGCCAATTCGTGGCCGAGGCGGTGTTCGGGGTGCTGCGCAAGAAACGCCTGCTTGATCGCGTCTGTGCCCCCGATAGCAATCCACGCCGCCTCCTGCTGGCCTGGCTGGCCCGTTCGGGGCGCAATCTGCGTGAGTTCGAGGCGGTGGTCACACGCGACGACGAGCGCGCGTTTGTCGGCTCGGTCAAAGGCTTTTCGCTCGATCAGCTCAGCCTCGCGGAGCGCGCCGAGCTGCCGGACTGGGTGGCTGACGAGCTGCAGGCCGCCGGCATGCCAGACGCCGACATCGTGACCCTGGGGCAGTCGCTCTCGCAAGCTGCGCCGCTGGACCTGCGTGTGAACGTGGGCAAGATGAAACGGGAATCCGTGCAGGTGGAGCTGGCAGCTCATGGCATCCATGCCGAGCCCACGCCGTACTCTCCTTTCGGGTTACGCGCGCAAGGCAAGCCGGCGGTGAATCGTCTGGGGCTGTTTACGGCCGGCGCTATTGAGGTCCAGGACGAAGGCAGCCAGCTGCTGGGTTTGCTGGTTGGCCCCAAGCGCGGCGAGATGGTGGCCGATTTCTGTGCCGGCGCGGGCGGCAAGACACTGTTGCTGGGGATGTTGATGGCCTCCACCGGCAGGCTCTATGCATTTGACGTTGCCGAAAAGCGTCTTGCCAACCTCAAACCCAGACTGGCCCGCTCGGGGCTGTCGAACGTGCAGCCACAGCGGATCGAAAGCGAGAACGACAGCCGGATCAAGCGGCTGGCTGGCAAGCTCGACCGCGTACTTGTTGACGCGCCTTGCTCGGGCATGGGCACGCTGCGCCGCAACCCGGATCTCAAATTCCGCCAGAGTGCGCAGTCCGTGGATGAGCTTAATGCCAAGCAGGCATCAATCCTCGCCTCGGCGGCACGCATGGTGAAAGTGGGTGGCAGGCTGGTCTACGCCACCTGTTCGATCCTGCCGCGCGAGAATCAGGGCATTGTGGACGCCTTCTTGCAGGCCCATCCCGGCTTTGCGCTGGTGCCCGCCAACGAGGTGCTCGCCGAGCAGAAAATCGGGCTGGATACGGGTCCGTATTTGCAGCTGAACCCGGCCGCACACGGCTGCGATGGCTTCTTCGCCGCAGTGCTGACCCGTGTCGCCTGAGTCAGCGATGACCAAGCCGGCGCCTCAGCGTCGGCCGCCTGCACCCTGAGTGCAAGGGCCAACAAAAAAGGCACGGTAGTGACCGTGCCCTTTTTTGTCGGCTTCACGCTGCCGCCTACTTCACTACACGCAAATGACCACGCCCCGCCGGTGGTGCGGGCGGTGGCGTATCGTCGGGCTCGGTGTCATCACCGCTAGCCACATCAGGCTCACTAGCCGACAGGGCCTCAGGGGCCGCACTCACCGGGCGCAGCGAAGAGACACGCTCGCTTTCTTCCGTACCCTCTTCCGCGAACTCGGGCTCCCAAGCCATGCCCTCGCCGGTTTCGCGTGCAAACAGCGACACCACAGCACCAATCGGCACCACGATGTCCCGAGAGACGCCATTGAAGCGAGCCGAAAAGTGCACGAAGTCATCGCCAAGCTGCAGATTGCGCGTCGCGTTGTAACTCACGTTGAGCGTGATCTCGCCATTCTTCACGAACTCCATCGGCACCTGCAGCTTGCCACGCACGGCCACCACCAAGTAGGGCGTATAGCCGTGATCCGAGCACCACTCGTGTATGGCGCGCATCAGGTAGGGCTTGATCGGTGTGGGTTTCATGCAGTTCGCGGTCGGAGGAATGATTGGGAATGGCGGCAGCAGGCTGGCGGCGAAGGGCAAGGCAGAGTGCCTTGCCCTTCACTACGCATTACGCATCATCTTACTTGCGCATGGCCTTTTCGTTCGGCGTCATCGAATCGATGAACGCCTGACGACCAAAGAGACGCTCTGCATACTTGAGCAGAGGTGCCATCGGCTTGGACACTTCCACACCGTAGTGCTCCAGACGCCAGAGCAAGGGGGCAATCGCCACATCCAGCATCGAGAACTCATCACCCAGCATGAACTTCTGCTTGGTGAAGATCACGGCAATCTGGCCGAGATTGTCACGGATGGTGGCGCGCGCCTTCTCCAGATCTTTCTTGCTGGAGGTACCGCTTTCCAGCGTCTTCACATGCACGAACAGTTCGCGCTCGAAGTTGAACAGCATCAGGCGGGCGCGGCCACGCATGATCGGATCGGCGGGCATCAGTTGTGGATGCGGGAAACGCTCGTCGATGTATTCATTGATGATGTTCGACTCGTACAGGCAGAGGTCGCGTTCGACCAGCACAGGCACTTCGTTATACGGATTCATCACCGCGAGATCTTCGGGCTTGTTGTGGATATCCACGTCCACAATCTGGAAATCCATGCCCTTTTCAAACAGGACAATACGGCAGCGGTGGCTGAAAGGGCACGAGGTGCCGGAGTAGAGCGTCATCATAAGCAGGGTATCTCCATCGACTGCGGGATTCGTAACGGGAGGATTTTACCAGTTTGCCTATGGCAAAATCCAAACTAATTGCATAACTCAATGATTTAAAAAAGAAAAACGGGAGGACTCGCCTCCCGTTTTCTGAGTACTTTAGCGACAATATCAGTGGATATCGCGCCAGTACTCTTTCTTGAGCAGGTAGCTGATCGGGATCAGCACGAACAGCAGGAACAGCAGCACGCCGTAACCCACGCGCTCACGCGTCACCTGTGCCGGCTCACCCATCCACACCAGGTAGTTGGTCAGGTCAGTCATCTGGTTGTCGTAGTCCAGCGTGTTGGCATTGCCATCGCTGAGCAACTGGGTGGCCTTGCCACTGCTGGTCAGCACCAGTTGATGCGTGGTGACCTTGTCCTTGCCATCCACATGCTCGACCACTTCCCAGGAACGTGTGACCGCACCATTGGCAGGGGCCTTGCCGTCAACCACGCGCAACTGTTGTTCGCCTTGCAGCTCCCACAGTACGTGCGGCATGCCGACCTTGTCGAACACCACATTGTTCCAGCCCGTGGGGCGGCTCTCGTCGCGGTAGAAGCCGCGCAGATAGGTGTACAGCCAGTCTGCGCCGCGCGAACGGGCAATCACGGTCAGGTCAGGAGGCGTCGCGCCGAACCACACCTTGCCGTCCTTGGCGGTCATGGAGACACGCATGGTGTCGCCCACTTTTTCACCGGCGAGCATCAGGTTGTCCTTGATCTGCTGTTCGGACAGGCCCAGATCCATCAGGCGGTTGTAACGCATGGAGGCCGCGCCGTGACACGACAGGCAGTAGTTCACGAAGAGCTTGGCGCCCCGTTGCAGCGATTCGGCGTTCTGCACGTCGATCGGTGCATGGTCGAGCGCCACGCCGCCGCCCGCTGCCTGAGCAGTCATCGGGAACAGCAGTGCGCACGCGGCAAGCAGCTGAGCAATCTTGTTTTTCATCTTATCCGTCTCCCTTGATCAGACCAGCTTGGCGAACACGAAGGCGCCAATCAGCGTCAGTGCGACGTAGCCGGCAAACGCAACCTGGCGTTCGGTATTGGTGTCGGTCGTACGTGACGGTACCGGCGTGGTGCCGACATCGTTACGGGTGTAGAACGGCATCGCAATAAAGAAGGCGAAGTAGATGAAGGTGAAGATCTGCGACAGGATGGTGCGCAGGCCCGTCGGTGCCTTGGCGCCGAGGATGCCGAGACCGATGAACGAGATGATGAACAGCACCAGCGCGATCTTGAAGTTACGGCCACGGTAGCGGATCGACTTCACCGGGCTGCGATCCAGCCAAGGCAGGAAGGCGATGATCACCACGGCGGCGCCCATGCCGATCACACCCCAGACCTGCGTACCCAGGAAGGACGGAATCGCGCGCAGGATGGCGTAGAACGGGGTGAAGTACCAGACCGGGGCAATGTGCGCCGGGGTCTTCAGCGGATCAGCCGGGTCGAAGTTCGGGTGTTCAAGGAAGAAGCCGCCCATTTCCGGCGCAAAGAACACCACATAGCTGAATACGACCAGGAAAACCGACACGCCCAGGATGTCCTTGACGGTGTAGTAAGGATGGAACGGGATGCCATCCACCGGGTGACCGGTCTTGGGGTCCTTGTTCTTCTTGATCTCGACGCCATCCGGGTTGTTCGAACCGACTTCGTGCAGGGCAACGATGTGCGCCACAACCAGGGCCAGCAGCACCAGCGGCACGGCAATCACGTGCAGGGCGAAGAAGCGGTTCAGCGTAGCATCGGACACCACGAAGTCACCGCGGATCCACACCGACAGGTCCGGGCCGATCACGGGGATCGAGGCAAACAGGTTCACGATCACCTGCGCACCCCAGAACGACATCTGGCCCCATGGCAGCAGATAGCCCAAGAAGGCTTCGGCCATCAGGCACAGGAAGATCAGCATGCCGAAGATCCAGATCAGTTCGCGCGGCTGCTTGTAGGAGCCGTACACGAGACCGCGGAACATGTGCAGATAAACGACCACGAAGAACATCGAGGCGCCCGTCGAATGCATGTAGCGGATGATCCAGCCACCAGCCACATCACGCATGATGTATTCGACCGAGGAGAAGGCGACGGAGACATTCGTACCGGGGATCAGCGAACCGTCCGGCTTGTAGTTCATCGTCAGGAAAATACCGGTGACGATCTGGATCACCAGCACCAGCAGGGCCAGCGAACCGAAGAAGTACCAGAAGTTGAAGTTCTTGGGCGCGTAGTACTCGGAGAGGTGCTCCTTGTACATCTTCGTCGCCGGGAAGCGATCATCGACCCAACCCATTACTGAGTTTGTCAGGGCTTGCAGTTTGCTCATGGATGCTTCCCTCTTTTACTTGTCGTCGCCGATCAGCACGAGGTTCGCGCTGATGAACTTGAACGGGGGAACCGGCAGGTTCGACGGTGCCGGTACGCCGGAGTAGACGCGGCCGGCCAGATCGAACTTGGAGCCGTGGCACGGGCAGTAGAAACCGCCCAGCCAGTCAGCGCCCAGATCGGCAGGTGCCAGGTCCGGCCGGAAGGTCGGCGAGCAGCCCAGATGGGTACAAACGCCTTCGGTGACCAGAATGCTGGCGTGGTCTTCGCGCGAGCGGGTCTTGTTCTTGGCGTAGTCGGGCTGGATGCTCTTGTCCGAGGACACATCGACCAGCTGGCCTTCCAGCTTCGCCAGATTGTCCATCTGCTCCTTGGTGCGGTTAACAATCCACACCGGCTTGCCGCGCCACTCGACGTCGATCTTCTGACCCGGTTCGAGCTTGCTGATATCTGCTTCCACCGGCGCGCCGGCCGCCTTGGCCCGCTCCGAAGGGAAGAAGCTGGCAATGAAGGGCACTGCGCCCCCGACCACCGCGACACCACCCACGGCGCCGGTTGCAAGCGTCAGGAAGCGCCGCTTGCTGTTGTCCACTTGATTCGTCATACCCAGTCCCTGACTTTCTGACTTTTTGAGGATGAGGTGAAACCCCGTGGCGCCACCGACCCGTGCAAAGCAGCGGCCACTAGCACCAAAACTAGCCGATTTTAACCGATTCCCCCAGCTTGGATAAGCTGTTGAAGCGCAGTCGCGACGATTCCACCCCTGTCACACGCACTTTTTTTCGACTTATTGCCCGCCGACACCCCCTAAACCGGGTTGTCCAGCTCTTGGTAATGCCAGACAAGATCAAACTGCCCGGCCAGATGCGCCGCCAGTGCCTGCACGCCATAACGCTCGGTGGCATGGTGACCGGCAGCCACAAAACCGACGCCTTGCTCCAGTGCGGCGTGGTAGTTGTGCTCGGATACTTCTCCGGTCAGATAAACATCGCAACCGGCTGCCACTGCCGCATCAAAATAGCCCTGCGCTCCCCCGGTGCACCATGCCACCTTGTGAACCGGCTGATCGGGCCGTCCCAGCAACATCGGATCCCGCCCCAGCTGCGCACCGACACGCACGCCAAACTCAGCCAGCGTCATGGGCGCAGGCAGGCTACCGGTCCAACCCATATCCTGCTCGCCAAAACGGCCCTCAGCCTGCAAGCCCAGGCGCAAACCCAGCTGGGCGTTATTACCTAGGTCCGGATGAGCATCCAGCGGCAGATGGTAGGCAAGCAGGCTGATATCGTGCGCCAGCAGCTTGGCAAGGCGACGCTTCTTGCGTCCCACCACGCGGGCATCTTCATTGCGCCAGAAATAGCCGTGATGCACGAGAATCGCGTCGGCCTGCCAGGCGATGGCCGCATCGATCAATGCCTCGCTCGCGGTCACCCCGCACAACAGCCTGCGCACCTCGGCCCGGCCTTCAACCTGCACGCCATTGGGGGCATAGTCTTTGTACCGGTCAACCTGCAGGAGTTGTCCGGTATACTTTTCCAGTTCTTGCAATGACATGGCAGCGGCTTCTCAAGGGTTGTCCACCCTCTGCTGCACCGCTACGCAGGCCGGAAATGTCGCGAATGCGGCAGCGAAGACGTCGTGAACAGGCACCAAGACAGGATCAAGGTAGGGCGGATGAAAAAACTCTGGCTGATTTTCGCACAAACCACCACGGCAGGCCTGGCCCTGTGGTTCCTGCTGACCCTGCTCAAACCTGCCTGGCTACCCAAGCAGGTGCAGGAGGTCGTCACCTTCAATCAAGCCGTCCCTGTCGTCACCCAACCCGTGGCGGGCAATGCGGGCAGCTACCGCGATGCCGTGCGCCACGCCATGCCCAGCGTGGTGAACATCTACACCAGCAAGCAGATCCGCCGCAAACGCCACCCCTTGCTGGATGACCCCCTGTTCCGGCGCTTCTTCGGTGACCGGCTCGATAGTGGTGCCGATGGCCAGCGTGCTGCCAGCCTGGGTTCGGGCGTGATCGTTTCGGCGCAGGGTTACATCATCACCAACAACCATGTCGTGGCCTCGGCCGACGAGATCGAAGTGGCGCTGGCGGATGGGCGCAGCGCCGAAGCCACCGTGGTCGGCACTGATCCGGAAACCGATCTGGCGGTCATCAAGATCGAACTCGACAAACTGCCTGCCGTTACCTTTGGCCAGGTTGAAAAGCTCAATGTCGGGGACGTAGTGCTTGCGATCGGCAACCCCTTCGGCGTGGGCCAGACCGTCACCATGGGTATTGTCTCGGCGCTGGGCCGCAGTGGCCTGGGGCTGAATGCTTTCGAGAATTTCATCCAGACGGATGCTGCCATCAACCCCGGTAACTCGGGTGGCGCCCTGGTAGATGCCCTGGGTAACCTCGTGGGGATCAACAGCGCGATCTACTCGCAATCAGGCGGCAGCATGGGAATCGGTTTTGCCATTCCCGCCAGCACCGTCAAAAGCGTGATGGAGCAGATCATTCGCGATGGCGCCGTCACCCGCGGCTGGATCGGCGTCGACACCCAGGAGCTGACACCCGAGCTGGCAGAAAGCTTCGGCCTCAAGAGCACGGCCGGCGTCCTGATCGGGGGCGTGGTACGTGGTGGCCCAGCCGACAAGGGGGGCATACAGCCTGGCGATGTGCTGGTTGCTATCAACCAGCAAGCGGTCGCCGATTTCGCAACGATGCTGAACCTGATTGCCGCGCAAAAACCAGGGCAGGAAGCCGTGGTCCAGGTCATGCGTAGCGGCAAAGCCGTGGATGTGAAGGTCAGGATCGGCAAGCGGCCTTACTTTGAGGCCGCCGAGCAGGAAGAATAGGACGCTCAGAAAGGTCGCCTTGATTTGCAAGGACAAGGGACGCCCCAATGAAAACGCCGCGATCTCCGCGGCGTTTTCATTGGGGCGTCATCTATTCTTGCGCGGCTTGTGCCGGCTTGGGCACGATCAGCCAGGCCGCCATTACCACGCCCAGCTCGTAAAGCAGCCACAGGGGCACCGCCAGCATGATCTGCGAGAGCACATCGGGCGGGGTCACAATAGCGGCGATTACGAACGCCCCCACAATCACATAGGGGCGGATCTCGCGCAGCTTGGCGACGGTAACCAGACCCATGCGCACCAGCACCATCACGATGACCGGGGTCTCGAAGGTCAGACCGAACGCGAGGAACATGCCGAGTACGAAGCTCAGGTATTTGTCGATATCGGTCATCATCGCCACGCCCTCTGGTGTGGCGGCCGACATGAAACCGAATACCACAGGAAAGACGAGCAGGTAGGCAAAGGCCATACCCACGAGGAACAGCACGAAACTGGATGCTACCAGCGGCAGGACGAGACGCTTCTCGTGCTGGTAAAGGCCCGGCGCCACAAAGGCCCACGCCTGATACAGCGTATGCGGCAGGGTAATCAGGAAGGCCGTCATGGCCGTGACTTTGAGCGGCACGAAAAACGTCGAGGTCACATCGGTGGCGATCATCTGGCTGCCTGCCTTCATGGCATTGAGCATGGGCAGGGCCAGCAGGTGGTACAGATCACCAGACCAGTGAAACAGGACCAGAAAAGCCAGCAGCAGCAACACGGCCGCACGCACCAGGCGCGTGCGCAGCTCGATCAGGTGTTCAATCAGGGGTTGCAGCTCTTCTTGCATGGCGGCCTATCGGCGATCGCGGGCGGGGCGGGGTTTGTGCGGCGAGGCCGGGCCGGCAAACAGGTCGAACTGCGGCTGATCCGCCACTGGCGGTGCCTCCGTTGCTGGGCTGGCTGTTTCCGGCGCAGGGGCAGATAGCGCCTCATCCGCATCCTGCAGGCTGTTGCGCAGATCCTGCTCCACCGGATCCAGTTGCTGGCTCAGCTCGCTGTGCAACTGCCTTCCCGTGGCTTTCATTTCCGCCTCGAACTGGCGCAGATTGTCGATATCGATCTCGCGCTGGATATCGGCCTGCACACCGGCCACATAGCGCTTGAGCCGGGCAACCATCGCCCCCAGCGTCCGCGCCACCTTGGGCAGGCGCTCGGGCCCGATGACGACCAAGGCAACGGCGCCAACGACCAGCAGCTCACCAAAACTGAAATCGAACACGAATCAGGTCCGCTTGCGCAATTACTGCTTGTCGGCCTTCTCGTTATCGAACACACGTGCGCCATCAACCGGCTTCTCGGTGACCTTGGGCGTTTCGTCCTCGCCCTTCATGCCATCTTTGAAGCCCTTGACGGCCGAGCCCAGGTCCTTGCCCACATTGCCGAGCTTCTTGGTGCCGAATACCAGCACCACAATCACCAGAACCACCAGCCAATGCCAGATGCTGAACGAACCCATTTACTTACCCTCTCGATAATCCGTTGTGTTGTTGCCGACGACACAGTGTGCGCCGCACTTGTTAGTCAGCCCGTTACTGTATGAGTTGCGCCATCATGGTCTCGGCCTTGCCGCCGCCACCGAATACATGCAGGTGCAGGTGGAAAACCGACTGGCCACCCTGCTCGCCCGTATTGATCATGGTACGGAATCCTTCCGTCAAACCCTGCTCACGCGCCAGCTTGGGCGCCAGTGCCAGCAACTTGCCCAGCATGGCTGCATCGTCGGCCGTGGTTTCCAGCAAGGAGCGGACATGGTGCTTGGGCACGATCAGGAAGTGCACCTTGGCAACCGGGTTGATGTCGTGGAAGGCGATCACCGCGTCGTCTTCATAAACCTTGTTCGACGGGATCTGTCCCGCCGCGATCTTGCAGAACAGGCAGTTGTCGCTCATGGCGTCTCCGTGCGCGCGTTTTTCTCATCGATCCCGGAGATCCCTTCGCGGCGGGCCAGTTCGGCCAGCACATCATCGGGCCCCAGGCCTTGGTGGGACAGCAGCACCAGCGTGTGGAACCACAGGTCGGCCACCTCGTAGACCAGATGAAGCTTGTCACCATCCTTGGCAGCCATCACGGTCTCGACAGCCTCTTCGCCCACCTTCTTGAGGATGCTGTCCAACCCCTTGTGCATTAGCTTGGCGGTGTACGAACTGGCCGGATCGCTCCCCTTGCGGGCTTCGAGCGTATCGGCGATACGGTACAGGATGTCGGCATTGACCATGAAGATAGACCCCCGGAAGACGGGCGATTATAGGCGGGGAGTAAGACAGTTGGGTGACAAGTCGCGCAGCGGTGTTGCCCCAAGCGCAGGCTGATCAGTGCCCGGTGCCATTAGCGTAGATGCTGGCCGGGTCTTTGAGCACTGGGTCGGTCACCACCCACTCGCCCTGTTCGAGACGCCGGTACAGGCAGCTCTCACGCCCCGTATGGCAGGCCATGCCGCCCGCTTGGTCAATCTGCAGCACGATCACATCGCCATCACAATCAAGCCGCAGCTCGTGCACGGTTTGCGTATGGCCCGACTCCTCACCTTTTTTCCACAGCTTCTGGCGCGAACGCGACCAGTAGTGGGCAATGCCGGTATCGGCCGTAAGCTGCAGTGATTCGCGGTTCATCCAGGCCACCATTAGCACGCGCTGGGTCTGGGCATCCTGCGCAATGGCGGTGACCAGGCCTTTGTCGTCCCAGCGGACCTCGTCGAGCCAACTCACAGCCGCACCTCGATACCCTGCTCGCGCATCAGCTGTTTGGCCTCACCTACGGTGTGATCGCCAAAATGGAAGATGCTGGCAGCCAACACGGCATCGGCATGACCCAGTTTGATGCCATCAGCCAGATCCTGGAGCTTGCCCACACCACCTGAAGCAATCACCGGGATGCTCACCGCATCGCTGACGGCCCGTGTCAGCGCCAGATCAAAACCCGAGCGCGTGCCGTCCTTGTCCATGCTGGTCAGCAGGATTTCGCCGGCACCGCGGCGCTGCATGGTCAGCGCCCACGCCACCGCATCTAGCCCGGTCGCATTGCGCCCGCCATGGGTGAACACTTCCCAGCGAGGCGTCTCATCCGGTGCGGACACGCGCTTGGCATCGATCGCCACCACGATGGCCTGCGAGCCGAAATAACCGGCAGCGTCCTCAACCACCTGCGGGTTGGTCACGGCGGTGGTGTTGATCCCGACCTTGTCGGCACCGGCGTTAAGCAAGCGGCGCACATCCTCGACCTTGCGTACCCCGCCACCGACGGTGAGTGGAATGAACACCTGCTCGGCCACGGCCTCGATGATGTGAAGGATCAAATCGCGGTTATCCGAACTGGCCGTGATATCCAGAAAGGTCAGCTCGTCCGCACCTTGCAGGTCGTAACGGCGTGCAATCTCGACCGGATCGCCCGCATCACGCAGGCCGACAAAATTGACGCCTTTGACCACACGGCCGTCAGTCACGTCGAGACAAGGGATGATGCGTTTGGCGAGCATGAGTGGCTAACGGCAGTAAAGAATGCAGTGAGTAGGGTGCAATAAGCGCAGCGCATTGCACCCTAAGATTGGCGCTCAAGCGCCGAGTTCGTCTGCCAGCGTCTGGGCCGCCGCAAAATCCAGCGTGCCCTCGTAAATCGAGCGTCCGGCAATCACACCCGCCACGCCTTCGCTTTCGACCGCGCACAAGTGCTTCACGTCATCGAGATTGGTCAGGCCGCCCGAGGCAATCACCGGCACTGTCAGTGCCTGCGCCAGCCGCACGGTGGCGTCGATATTGATACCGCTGAGCATGCCGTCGCGGCCGATATCGGTGTAGATCACCGATTCCACGCCGTAGTCCTCGAAGCGCTTGGCCAGATCGACGACATCGTGGCCGGTGATCTTGCTCCAGCCATCAATGGCCACCTTGCCGTCCTTGGCATCGAGACCAACGATGACCGAACCGGGGAAGGCATCGCAGGCCTCGTGCAGAAAGCCGGGGTTCTTGACCGCCGCGGTCCCCAGGATCACATAGCGCAAACCGGCTTCCAGGTATTTGTCGATGGTATCCAGATCACGGATACCCCCACCAAGCTGGACCGGAATATCGGTGCCCACCACGTCCAGAATCGCTTTTACGGCCGCCAGATTCTTGGGCTTGCCGGCAAATGCGCCGTTGAGGTCAACCAGATGCAGGCGGCGCGCGCCGGCGTCCAGCCAGCGCTGTGCCATCTCGGCAGGGTCGCCGAAGATGTCGGCGGAATCCATTTCACCTTGCTTGAGACGGACGCATTGTCCGTCCTTGAGGTCGATGGCGGGGATGATCAGCATGATGGGGTATCGTAAGTACGTTTATGGGCAGACAACAGCTTAGCGTTGGCCATTCCAGCCGGCAAAATTGCGCAGCAGCTGCAATCCGGCTTCGTGACTTTTCTCGGGGTGGAACTGGGTAGCGAAAATAGTATCCCGTGCCACGGCAACGGTGAAGGGAAACGGATAGGCACTTTCACCGACGATCAGCGCCTCATCCCCCGCTTGCATGTAGTAGCTGTGCACAAAGTAGAAGCGCGCACCATCGGCGATACCGTGCCAAAGCGGGTGGTCGCGACGCTGGCGTACCTCGTTCCAGCCCATGTGCGGCACCTTGAGCCGCGCGCCCTCCTCGCCCACCATGCGCTCAGCAGGGAAACGCCGCACCTGGCCGGGGAAGATGCCGATGGCAGGGGTCAGGCCACCATCAGTGGCGCCCTCTTCGCTGCCTTCAAACAACAGTTGTGCACCCACGCAGATACCCAGGAACGCCTTGCTGGCCGCAGCCTCCTGCACGGCGATGCGCAAACCGCGTTCGTCCACCTCGCGCATGCAGTCGCGCATCGCGCCCTGACCGGGAAACACCACTTTATCGGCGGCGGCTATCTCGGCCGCATTGCTGGTCAGCAGCACGCGCTGGTCCGGTGCCACATGTTCCAGCGCCTTGGTGACCGAGCGTAGATTGCCCATGCCGTAATCAATGACGGCGATTGTCTGATTCATGATGAAGTCCGGCGCCTTACGCGGTCAGCGTGCCCTTGGTGGAGGGCATGGCCCCGGCGGCGCGCTCGTCAACCTCCACCGCCATGCGCAGCGCACGACCAAAGGCCTTGAAGATGGTCTCGGCCTGATGGTGGGCATTCTTGCCCTTGAGGTTATCGATATGCAGCGTGACCATGCCGTGGTTCACAAAGCCATGGAAAAACTCGCTGAACAGGTCCACATCGAACTGGCCGATGCTGGCGCGCGTGTACTCGACGCCATACTCCAGCCCCGGCCGGCCACTGAGATCGATGACCACGCGGCTCAGCGCTTCGTCCAGCGGCACGTAGGCGTGGCCGTAGCGGCGGATGCCCTTCTTGTCGCCCAGCGCCTTGGCCAGCGCCTGACCCAGGGTGATGCCGATATCCTCGACGGTGTGGTGCGCATCGATATGCAGGTCACCCTTGGCAACGATATCGAGGTCGATCAGCCCGTGACGGGCGATCTGATCCATCATGTGCTCCAGAAACGGCACCCCGGTATCAAAGCGGCTCTTGCCGCTGCCGTCCAGGTTGAGCGTAACGGTGATCTGGGTTTCCAGCGTGTTGCGGGTAACGGTAACGGTGCGCATGGTCGGGTTCACAGGCAGTTGGGCAGGGCAGCCAGGACGCGGCTGTTTTCATCGGGCGTGCCGACGGTGAAACGCAAACAGTTTGCCAGCAGCGCATGGCCGCCGTGCAGGTTCTTGATCAGGATGCCAGCCGCCTTGAGCGCCGCAAAGGTGCGCGGTGCGTCAGGCACGCGGGCCAGCACGAAATTGGCTTCGGACGGAAAGACCGTCACCCCCGGCAAAGCCGCCATGGCGGCGCTCAGGCGTGCGCGCTCGGCGCGCAATACAGCGGCCTGTTCGGTAAACACGCTCAGGTGTGCCAGCGCAAACTGGGCCGCAGTCTGGGTGAGCACGTTGACGTTGTATGGGGGCCGCACCTTGTCGAGCTCGCCTATCCAGTCAGCCGGGCCAGCCATATAGCCGAGACGGATGCCCGCCAGCCCCAGCTTGGACAGCGTACGCATGACCAGCAACTTGGGATGGGTGCCAGCCATGTTCATGAAGCTGTCGTCCGCAAAGGCCGTATAGGCCTCGTCCACCACCACCATGCCTGGTGCCGCAGCCAGAATCGACTCGATATCGGCGCGTGCATAGCGCGGGCCGGTGGGGTTGTTCGGGTAGGCCAGAAACACCACAGCAGGCTGTTCGGCTTCGACGGCGGCCAGCATGGCCGGCAGATCAAGCGCAAAGTCTGCCGTCAGCGGTACGCCCACATAGCGCAGACCGCTGAACACGGCATTCATGCGATACATCACAAAACTGGGCTCAGCAGCCAGCAAGGTTGCGCCGGGCTTGGCCAGCGCCTGGCAGATCAGCGTAATCAGCTCGTCCGAACCATTGCCCAGGATCAGCGATGCGCCATCCGGAATCGCGAACGCCTCGCGCAACTGCTGCGGCAGCGCGCCGCCATGCGGATCGGGATAGCGGTTCAGTGCCGCACCCGCCAGTCTTTGCGCCAGTTCGGCCTGCAAATCGGCCGGCAGGGGGAATGGGTTCTCCATCGCATCGAGCTTGATCAGACCGCTGGCATCGGCCACATGGTAGGCCGACAAGGCAGCAATTTCCGGGCGTACCCAGTCACGCGCGTTCATGTCGATGCCTTCAGGCGATACTCGGCAGACTTCGCGTGTGCCGGCAGACCCTCGCCATGGGCCAAGGTGCTGGCAATGCGGCCCAAAGTCTGTGCGCCTGCTTCGGAGACAAAGATCAGGCTGGAACGCTTCTGGAAATCGTACACACCCAGCGGGCTGGCATAGCGCGCCGTGCGTGAAGTGGGTAGCACATGGTTGGGGCCGGCGCAGTAGTCGCCCAGCGACTCGGAGGCGTAGCGACCCAGAAAGATCGCGCCGGCGTGGCGAATCTGCTGCTGCAAGGCCCAGGGGTCGGCCACGGAGAGCTCCAAGTGTTCGGGCGCAATCCGGTTGGCGATAGTCGCGGCCTCGGCCAGATCACGCACTTCGATCAGCGCACCACGGTTGCCCAAGCTCGCGGCAATGATGTCGCGGCGCGGCATGGTGGACAGCAGCTTTTCGATGCTGGCCGCCACCTTGTCGAGGTAAGCCGCATCAGGGCACAGCAGGATGCTCTGGGCGATTTCGTCGTGCTCGGCCTGACTGAACAAGTCCATGGCAATCCAGTCCGGATCGGTTTCGCCATCGCAGATCACCAGGATTTCGCTCGGGCCCGCCACCATATCAATACCGACCACCCCGAATACCGCGCGCTTGGCTGCGGCTACGTACTGGTTGCCGGGGCCGGTCACCTTGTCCACCTGCGGAATCGTCTGCGTGCCATAGGCCAGCGCACCGACGGCCTGTGCGCCGCCGATCGTAAAGGCGCGATCCACGCCGGCAATGTAGGCCGCGGCCAGCACCAGATCATTACGCTCGCCGCGCGGTGTGGGCACCACCATGATGATTTCGCCCACTCCCGCCACCTTGGCGGGAATCGCATTCATCAGTACCGAGGACGGATAACTGGCCTTGCCACCGGGTACATAGATGCCCACGCGATCCAGCGCGGTGACAGCCTGACCGAGCACGGTGCCGTCTTCATCCTCATACTGCCAGCTCGGTTGGACCTGCTTTTCGTGATAGCGGCGCACGCGGGCGGCGGCGGCCTCGAGCGCATCCCGCTGTGCGGACGGCAAACGCTGGTAGGCGGCTTCAAGTTCGTCGCGGCGCAGTTCCAGATCGCTCATGCTGGCAACGCTGAGGCCGTCGAAGCGATTGGTGTACTCGACGACAGCGGCGTCGCCGCGCGTTTTGATATCGGCCAGAATGCGCGCTACGGCGGCATCGACTTCCGGGTTCTGCGCAGTCTCGAAAGCCAGCAGCGCGCCCAGCTGGGTGTCGAAATCGGCTTGTCGGGTAGAGAGGCGTTTCATCGTTTTACTCGCTGGTCGGGCTGTGCCCGACTGTGGTTGTACAGGGTCGGGCAGACAGCTGAATCAGCGGTCCGCGTCAGACGTGATGGTGTGCGCTCGCACGGGAGAAGGCGTCAATGATCGGTTGAATACGGTTGCGCTTGAGCTTGAGGGCGGCCTGGTTGACCACCAGCCGCGAGCTCACATCCTGCACATGCTCCACGGCCACCAGCTTGTTGGCCTTGAGCGTGCCGCCAGTGCTGACCAGATCGACTATCGCATCAGCCAACCCCACCAGCGGGGCCAGTTCCATGGAGCCATACAGCTTGATGAGATCCACATGCACACCCTTACCGGCAAAGTGCTGGCGTGCCGATTCCACATATTTGGTCGCCACACGCAGCCGCGCACCCTGGCGCACCGCGCCAAAGTAATCGAAGCCCTCAGCAACAGCCACCATCAGCTTGCAGCGTGCAATGTCCAGATCGAGGGGCTGATACAAGCCCGCACCACCATGCTCCAGCAGCACGTCGTACCCGGCAATGCCGATATCGGCGGCACCGTATTGCACATAGGTAGGTACATCCGTCGCACGCACGATGACCAGCCGCACATCGTCGCGGTTGGTAGCGAGGATAAGCTTGCGTGAGCTGTCGGGGTCTTCCAGCGGCTGAATGCCGGCGGCTGCAAGCAGCGGCACGGTCTCTTCAAAAATGCGGCCTTTGGACAGGGCGATGGTAATCATGCGGACACAAAATGGCGTGGAGGCCGGATTATGCCGGGCTGGCACACTTGCTGGCGAGCACTACTTGTCTATCGCCTACATAAGACAAAGTTATTTGGGGATCAGTTACTTAGACAAGTCACCCGCAAAGTTGTCTAGGCAAATCATGGGTCGGGCGCATTCAGCACAGCGCGGCGGGTCAGCGATACTCGGGGTGTTTTTCGGTAAACCGCCCGAGCCGCTGTGCCGCCATCTTGCGCACCTTGTTGCGCAGCAAGGGCGACCAGCCCAGCAAATAGCCGGGCGCACCCAATGCCATACGGCTCCAAGCCCAGAAGTCGAACTGATCTTCATGACGCAGGATCAGGCCATCGCGGAAGCTGAAGCGCGCCTGGATACGGTTGTGCACGGTACGGCCGGTCTGCGAGAAGGGATAGATGGCTTCCCAGCTGGCTGAGCCCTCCCCTCGGTCGCCCTGCACATGGTTGAAGCGGATTTCCAGCGCTGTTGCGCCCTCGATCAGCATGCGCCACATGGCCGCAGGCTGCTTGCCACGCAGATCGAAAGCCGGATCGCTGAAATGCGCCTCAGGGTGATAGCAGGCTGCCATGGTTGCCCAATCGCCTTGCTGAAAGGCGGTGTAGAACCGCGTGATCAGTGCTGCCTCTGCCGTCATGTCCCGCTCCCGTGCCGCCACCTGTGCGGTGGCGGGGATTTACTGGATACGCTCGATCATGGCACCCACGCCACCCAGCTTCTGCTCGATGTGCTCGTAACCACGATCCAGATGGTAAATACGATCCACAATGGTTTCGCCTTGCGCCGCCAGCCCGGCAATCACGAGCGACGCCGAGGCGCGCAGATCGGTGGCCATTACTGTAGCGCCAGAGAGCTTGTCGACACCGCGCACCACGGCCGTGTGACCATCGATATGGATATCTGCACCCATACGCGCCAGTTCGGACACGTGCATGAAGCGATTCTCGAAAATGGTCTCGGTGATGACGCCCGCGCCGCTGGCGGTGCAGTTCATGGCCATGAACTGGGCCTGCATATCGGTGGGGAAGGCCGGATAAGGCAAGGTACGGATATCGACCGCCTTGGGGCGGCCGCGCATCTCAATCGCAATCCAGCCATCGCCGGCCTCAATGTAGCCGCCCGCCTCGCGCAGCTTGTCGAGCACGGACTCAAGGATGTTGGCGCGAGTATTACGCAGCACCACCTTGCCGCCAGCAATCATAACGGCGCACAGGAAGGTACCGGTCTCGATACGATCAGGCATGACGGCGTGTTCGGCGCCGTGCAGGGCTTGTACGCCTTCGATCGTGATCGTGTCGGTACCATGACCCGTGATCTTGGCGCCCATCTTGTTCAGGCACTCGGCCAGGTCGACCACTTCGGGCTCGCGGGCCGCATTTTCCAGTACGGTGATGCCATCCGCCAGCGTGGCGGCCATCAGCAGGTTCTCGGTACCGGTCACGGTGACCATGTCGGACGAAAAACGCGCGCCCTTGAGGCGCGAGGCGCGGGCATGGATGTAGCCATGTTCGATATTGATCTCGGCACCCATGGCCTGCAGGCCCTTGATGTGCTGATCAACCGGACGGCTGCCGATGGCGCAGCCGCCGGGCAGCGAGACGCGGGCCTCGCCAAAACGCGCCAGCATGGGGCCCAGCACCAGGATCGACGCACGCATGGTCTTGACCAGCTCATAAGGAGCTTCAAGCTTGTCCACGCTACGGCCGGTGAGTTCGAATTCGTGCACGTTATCGGTCATCACGCGCATGCCCATGCCTTGCAGCAGCTTTTGCGTGGTGAGTACATCGCGCAACTGCGGGACATTGGTCAGGCGCAGTGTATCGGCCGTCAGCAGGCTGGCGCACAGGATGGGCAGGGCAGCGTTCTTGGCGCCGGAGATGACAATCTCGCCAGCGAGCGGGCCGTTGCCGGTGATCTTGAGTTTATCCATGAGCGGAATTCTTTCAGAGCGGGGTCAGCGGGTGACCCACCAGAGCACGATGAGCACGAAAATCCAGGGCAGATTCACAAGAAAAAGCCCCAGCCGGCTAGGCTTGGGCTTTTCATCCCGTGGCGGCCCTACGGGCGGTTTTTCCATTCGTGCGGGCTGTAGGTTTTCATCGACAGCGCGTGGATTTCCTCGCGCATGCGCTCACCGAGCGCCTGATACACAAGCTGGTGCTGGCGTACACGCGGCAGGCCATTGAAGGCATTGGCCACGATGGTGGCTTCGAAGTGATGACCATCGCCAGCGACTTCGAGCACTTCGCAAGCCAGACCGGCAGCGATGTATTGTTTGACTTGTTCAGGGGTAACCATGATTTCACTGCGGCCCGAGGGCCGCCTTTCAGTGTTTGAGCTTGTAGCCGGTACGCAAAAGATGCAGCGAGAATGCCATGAGGCCGATGAAGGTGCCAGACACCACCACCAGGCTCAGCCAGGGCGAAACATCGCTGACGCCAAAGAAGCCGTAACGGAAACCATCAATGGCATAGAAAACCGGGTTCAGATGCGATACGCCCAGCCAGAAGGCCGGCAAGGAATGTATCGAGTAGAAAACGCCCGACAAAAACGTCAGCGGCACGATGATGAAGTTCTGGAAGGCGGCAAGCTGATCGAATTTCTCAGCCCAGATGCCGGCAATCAGCCCCAGTACCGCCATCACCCCCGCCCCCAGCAAAGCAAAAACCAGAATCCATAGCGGGTAGACGAAGGCGGGCATGGCAAACATCAAGGTGGCCACCAGCACGCCGGCCCCAACAACCAACCCCCTCGCCACGGCAGCCAGCACGTAGGCGAGGAAGAATTCCAGATGTGACAGGGGTGGCAGCAGGATGAAGACAATATTGCCCGTGATCTTGGACTGGATCAGGCTGCTGGATGTATTGGCGAAGGCGTTCTGCAATACCGACATCATCGCCAGACCGGGGATCAGGAAGGCGGTGTAACGCACGCCGGGATAGGCTTCAATATGGGATTCCAGCACATGCGAAAAGATCAGCAGGTACAGCACGGCCGTGAGCACGGGTGCGGCCACCGTCTGGAAGCTGACCTTCCAGAAGCGCAGGATTTCCTTGTAGAACAGGGTCGCAAAACCTTGCATGGCGCTTACTCCGCCCGCACGGGCGTCTTGCGGCCCATGACGTCAAGAAAGACCGACTCCAGATCGGGCTTGAGGATTTCGATATCGCGCACGGCCACGCCCGCATCACGCAGCGTGGCCAACATGGCTTCCAGCGTGCTGCAGTCGTCGAGCTTGAGCTTGTAGACGCCATCACCCTGCCCCACCAGCAAAGGCTGCAAGGCAGCGGGCAAGACATCGGGAAACAGCTTGAGCGCCAGTGTGCGGGCAGAATGGCTCTGCATCAGCGTGGCCTTGTCATCCAGCGCCACCAGCTCTCCCTGCTTGAGCATGGCGATGCGGTTACACAGGGTTTCAGCCTCTTCCAGATAGTGGGTAGTGAGCACGATGGTATGGCCGGCCTGATTGAGGCCCTGGATGAACGCCCATAATGTCTGTCGCAGCTCCACATCCACGCCCGCCGTCGGCTCATCCAGCACGATCACGGGCGGCTTGTGCACCAAGGCCTGCGCCACCATCACCCGGCGCTTCATGCCACCGGACAGGGAGCGCATATTGGCATCGGCTTTGTTGGCCAGGCCCAGATTGTGGAGCAGCTCGTCAATCCAGTCGTCATTGCGGCGCAGGCCGAAGTAGCCCGACTGGAACCGCAAGGTCTCACGGACGCTGAAGAAGGGATCGAACGTGAGCTCCTGAGGCACGATACCGACCTTGCGGCGGGCAGCGCGATAGTCGCGCTGTACATCGCTGCCCAGCACCTCGGCCGAGCCGCCATCCGGACGGGTCAGACCCGCCAGCACCGAGATCAGCGTGGTCTTGCCGGCGCCATTGGGGCCGAGCAGGGCGAAGAATTCACCTTCATGGATATCGAGATCAACGCCCTTAAGCGCCTCGACTTCCCCGAAGCGCTTCCTGACGGCTGAAAAGCGGATGGCAATGGACATGAGCGACGGCTATGCAGCAAAAGCCGCATTCTACCCGAGAAGCCCGTAGCACCGAGTGCGCACGGTGCTACTGGGCGGGCACGGATGATGCGTCAGCAGCGGCCGGCTCGGCGGCGGAAGGCGCAGCTGCCGAATCGGCCGGGTCATACTCCTCGTCCTCACCCAAAGGCAGTGGCTTGGGCGGACTCCCATCCCAGACCAGGTTGTAGCGACGCTGCAGGTAGGCGTCGCGTACGAAGGCGTATTCATCACCAAAACCCGCCGACGCAACCAGTGACTCGGCCGCAAACAGCTTGGTGCGCTGATCCACGACGCGCAGCAGAGACAAGCCCGTCACTGCATCGTCATCGTTGATGGCCTGCACGGGGTCCATCGCCATCGAACCGACGGTATCCGCCGTATCACGCAGGGTTTTTGGGCCCATCAGCGGTAACACCAGATAGGGACCAGACTCCACACCCCATGCGCCCAGCACCTGGCCGAAATCTTCGTCATGCTTGGGCAGGCCGGCGGGTGTGGCAATGTCGATCAGGCCTCCGATACCCAGCGTGGTGTTGAACACAACCCGGCCAACGTCGCTCGCGGCCTCGCGCCACTTGCCTTGCAGCAGGTTCGAGGCGCCGATGTAGACGTCCTCCAGATTGCTGAAGAAGTTGGACACTCCGGTGCGCACAGGCGCCGGGGTTACCGCCTGGTAGCCCTTGGCGACGGGCTTTAGCACAGCCTTATCGACCGCACTGTTGAAGGCATAGACCTTGCGGTTGATCGGTTCGATCGGATCGTAGTGGTTCGCCGGGGTGGCACAAGCGCTCAGCAGGGTGAGCGAGGACAGGGAAATCAGGGCTTTTTTCATACCGGGGTTCCGGAGCGGGTTCGCTGCAGCATAGACCAGATCCCGTCAGCAAACCGGTGGCAGCAGCGGCTCCACACCGTAAAGCGAGGACAGGGTGCGCAGATTCTCGGGCGGCGCCTGCAGGCTCAGCTTGCGGCCCGCGGCCGCCGCGTCGCGCTGCCAGTGCAGCAGAAGGCTGATGGCGGTGGAATCGATCTCGCTGACCTCGGCCAGATCGATGACCAGCTCCGGTTGATCCAGCGCCGTCGCCATCTCGGCCCTGACCCGGCACACCGAGTCCAGCGTCAGGGCACCGCGCAGCTTTACGACTTCCGCCATGGCTTACTTGCCTGTCTTGGCAGGTTGAGCCGCATTGCGGTCAGCCAGTGCCTTGATCAAACCGTTGATGCCATCTTTCTGCACGGTCTGGTTGAAGCTGGTGCGGTAGTTGGTCACGAGGCTCACACCCTCGACCGCCACATCGAACACTTTCCAGTCATTACCAGCCTTGGCCAGACGGTAATCGATGGGGAAAGGCTGTCCGCCGGTGATCTTGACCTCGGTACGTACCGTGACTTCCGTATCGGTGGGGCTCATGCGTACCGGCTTGACGTCGATATCCTGCAGCTTGTTGGTGCCCACTGCCGTCGAGTAAGTGCGCAGCAGCAAGGTGCGGAACTCGCGTACCAGTGCAGCCTGCTGCTCTGGCGTAGCCTGACGCCAAGACTTGCCCACGGCGGATGCGGTCAGGCGGTTGAAGTCGAAACTCGGCATGACCTTGGCCTCGACCAGATCGCGGAAGCGCTTATCGGTGGGCTGCAGATTGTCTTTCTTGATCGCTTCGAGCACATCCTTGCTGGTTGTGCGAACCAGTTGCTCGGGCGCGGGCGCATCGGCAGCGGCCATGGCGCCCAGACCGATCAGCAGCATGAAGAAGGCGAATAGCTTGCGCATGGGGGTTCCTTGTTATGGGTCCGGCTTATTGAGCGGGGGTATCTGAAGGCGGATTCTCCGCCGCCTTGCTGAACATGAACTGACTGATCAGTTTTTCCAGCACCACGGCCGACGAGGTCAGCGCGATCTTGTCGCCGGACTTGAGCATGGCCTCCTCGGCACCGGCTTCGATACCGATGTATTGGTCGCCCAGAATGCCCGAAGTCAGGATCTCGGCCGAAGAGTCGCGGCTGAACTGGAACTCCTGTTCGATATCCATGGCCACCACGGCACGGTAGGTTGTCGGATCGAGCTGGATGCTGGCCACTCGGCCTACCAGCACACCGGCGCTCTTGATCGGCGCACGCGCCTTCAGGCCACCGATATTGTCGAAAGCAGCCGTTACACGGTAGGTGGGTTTACCGCCACTTGACGAGACATTGCTGACCCGCAACGCCAGGAACACCAAGGCCGCGAGACCCAGCATCACAAACACGCCTACCCAGAAGTCATACACCCGGCGATTCATCAAACACCCCTAAACATGAACGCGGTCAGGACAAAGTCCAGACCCAGAATAACCAGCGAGGACGTCACCACGGTACGCGTGGTGGCACCCGACACCCCTTCGGCGGTCGGCGGTGCATCAAAACCCTCGAATACGGCAATCACCGAGACGGCGATACCGAATGCCACACTCTTGATGAGGCCATTGCCGATGTCGTAGTACAGATCGACCTGTGACTGCATCTGCGCCCAGAACGATCCGGCATCCACGCCGATCAGCATCACGCCAACCACATAACCACCCAGAATGCCCATGGTGGAAAACAGCGCGGCCAGAATGGGCATTGCAATCACGCCGCCCCAGAAGCGCGGCGCAACCACGCGGGCGATCGGATTGACCGCCATCATTTCCATGGCCGCCAACTGCTCGGTGGCGCGCATCAGGCCGATTTCCGCCGTGATGGCCGAGCCGGCACGGCTGGCAAACAGCAGACCGGCAACGACCGGGCCCAGTTCACGCAGCAGACTCAGCGAAACCAGCACACCCAAGGCCTCGGATGCGCCAAAGCGCACCAGCGTGTCGTACCCCTGGAGACCCAGCACCATGCCCACGAACAGGCCCGACACCAGAATGATCACCAGCGAGAGCACGCCAGAGAAATACACCTCGCGCACGACCAGCGCAGGCCGGCGCCAAGCCGTGGCCGAATGCCACAGCAAGGCCATGAAGAAGCGAAAGCCGAAACCCAGCTTGATCAGCGCATCGACAATCGGTGCGCCAAGGTTACGTAAGCGTTTATCGAGCCACTCAGACACGGCCCACCCCCATCAGTTCGGCCGAATAGTCTTTCGCCGGGTACTGGAAAGGCACCGGACCATCGGGCAGGCCGCCCACGAACTGCCGCACAAAGGGCTCCTCGGAGGCACGAATCTCCTCCGGCGTACCCTGTGCGACGATGCGACCATCAGAGACAAAGTAAATGTAATCAACGATCTGCAAGGACTCGATGACGTCGTGCGTGACCAGTATCGAGGTGGCGCCGAGCGCATCATTGAGTTCGCGGATCAGCTTGCCGACGATCCCCAGCGAGATCGGGTCCAGGCCGGCAAAGGGTTCGTCGTACATCACCAGCATCGGGTCCAGCGCAATCGCACGGGCCAGCGCAACACGGCGTGCCATGCCGCCGGAGAGTTCCGACGGCATCAGCTTGGCGGCACCGCGCAAGCCCACCGCATGCAGCTTCATCAGCACCAGATCGCGAATCATCGATTCGGGCAGATCGGTGTGCTCGCGCATCTGGAATGCGACGTTGTCAAAAACAGACATATCGGTGAACAAGGCACCGAACTGGAACAGCATGCCCATCTTGCGGCGCAGGTGATACAGGCCGTCGGAGTCCAGATCGTGCACCACCTTGCCACCCACCCGGACTTCGCCCTTGGATGGCTTGACCTGACCACCGATCAGCCGTAACAGTGTGGTCTTACCGCAGCCGGAACCGCCCATGATGGCCACGACCTTGCCCTTGGGGATATCCAGACTGATACCCTTGAGAATGGTGCGGCGGTCGTAAGAAAAGGTGACATTGTCGACGACGACAAGCGGTTCGGCAGACACAGGAGATGCGCTCGGCGGCATGTGGACTCGAAATTTTAGTTCAGGGACCCTCCGACAACAATTCGGACGGCCAGTTCTCGTTGCAGTGCAACAACAAGCAAGCAGACCTGCGCCACCCGGCGGCACAGTGCTAGGATATGTCGAGTTCTCGACGGTAGATTGGCAACACCGTCCTAAATGGGGCCTCCCCGCGGGTCCACAAGACCCGGGTGACAATTTTTATCCGGATACCTGCCAGACCCATGAATCCTGCCCAAGCCGGCCTGCTGCTGGTTGACGACGACCCGCTGATCCGCGACACCCTGAGCTTCGTGCTAGGTGACCAGTTCACCGTGCGCTGCGCTGCCAATCGCACCGAAGCCATCGCGCTGGCTACATCTGTCGATTTCGTCCCCGCACTGGCACTTGTGGATCTGGGCCTGCCACCGCGCAGCCATCAGCCCGATGAGGGCTTCCGGCTGATCGTTGAGCTTGCCGCCCTGCTGCCAACCTTGAAAATCCTTGCACTGACCGGCCAGACCGATGAGCACAATGCCCGCCATGCCCGCACACTGGGGGCCGTGGACTTCATTGCCAAGCCGGCCGGACCCGATGTGATCCGCGCGGCACTGGCGCGGGCGTTGAACTGGCAGGTAGCCGAGCACACCCTGCAGCCCCGGCTTGAAATCGCCGGCCTGATCGGTGCCAGCGCGCCAATGGAACGCCTGCGCAAACAGGTGCATCAATTCGCCGCAGCGCCTTTTCCGGTACTGATCACGGGCGAATCCGGCTCGGGCAAGGAAGCCGTGGCCAAAGCGCTGCACGTTGCCTCGCCACGCGCCGACGGCCCATGCCTCGCCCTCAATTGCGCAGCCCTGACGGAAAGCCTGATCGAAGCAACGCTGTTCGGCCACGCCAAAGGCGCCTTTACCGGCGCCACCGTGGCCCGGGCAGGTTACTTCGAGGAAGCCGCTGGCGGCACTCTGTTTCTGGATGAGATCGGCGAGCTGCCCCTGCCTTTGCAAGCCAAGCTGCTGCGTGTACTGGAGAATGGTGAGTACCAGCGCCTGGGCGAAACACAGACCCGGACCAGTGCCGCCCGCGTGGTCACCGCCACCAATCGCGATCTGCGCGCACTGGCCCGCAGTGGTGCCTTTCGTACCGACCTTTATCACCGCCTATCGGTGCTGAGTATCGAGACGCCACCGCTGCGCGAGCTGGGCGATGATCGCCTGCTGCTATTGACCCACTTCCTGGGCCACTATGCGCAACAGCTGGGGCAGGCGCCGTTCACCCTGGACTCTTCGGCCATACAGGCCTGGCTGCGCTATGGCTTCCCCGGCAATGTGCGCGAGCTGCGCAATATCGCCATCCGTCTTTTGGCCAAGTACCCGGGCCAGACGATTGACGCCGCAATGCTGACCGACGAGTTCGACAGCGAGGCGCTTCCGCCTGCCGCCCATACAGGCCGCGTGGATGAGGATGCGGCCATCCGCCTGCTGCGCGACCATGCCGACTTCAACCTGGACAACTGGCTGGCCAGCTGGGAGCAGCAATGCATCGCCGCCGCACTCAAGCTTGCCGATGGCAATATGAGTCAAGCCGCACGGCTGCTCGGCATCAACCGGACAACGCTGTATAGCCGGCTTGAGGCTAAATCAGGCAAGGACCACCAACTCTGATGTCTAGAGACACACGAACCGCCGCATACACGGGCACCGACCGCCATGTACCTTGAGCATTACGGACTGAGCGAACCGCCGTTCCGCATCACCCCGCACACCGAGTTCTTTTACCAGGGCGCCAACCGCGGCGCCACGCTGGAGGCGCTGCAATACGCCATCCTCCATGGCGAGGGGCTGGTCAAGGTGACCGGTGAGGTCGGCGCAGGCAAGACCATGCTGTGCCGCGTGCTGATGGAGCGTCTGCCCGAAGGTATCGATACCGTTTATCTGGCCAATCCCAGCCTCAGCAAGGAAGAAATCCTGCGTGCGATCGCAGATGACCTGAGACTGGATATCGATCACCAGCGCGCCACTGTACTCATCCGCGCCCTTCAGGAAGCGCTGATCGCCCGTTACGCGGCCGGCCGGCAGGTAGTGGTGCTGATCGATGAGGCCCACGCCATGCCGGAAGAGAGCCTGGAAGAAATCCGCCTGCTGTCCAATCTGGAGCACGGCCACCACAAGCTGATGCAGATCGTCCTGTTCGGCCAGCCCGAACTGGATGCCAAGCTGGCCCCTACCCATATGCGCCAGTTGCGCGAACGCATCACCCACAGCTTCGAGCTGGTGCCCTTGCGCCAAACCGACGTGGGCGATTACCTGATGTTCCGGCTACGCGCAGCAGGCTACAAAGGACCGGACCTGTTCAGCCCGCAAGCCATCAAACTGATCGCCGCCGAATCCGAAGGCCTGACCCGGCGCATCAATATTCTGGCCGACAAAGCGCTGATTGCTTCCTTTGCTGCGGGTCGGCACCAGGTGGATACCGCAGAAACCAAGGCTGCGATACGTGACAGCGGATTCCGCAAGCAGAGCAAACGGCTGCCCACCCGGATGCTGGTCGGCGGCAGCCTGCTGGTGGCGGGATTGCTGCTCGGGGCGGGCGCCAGCCGCTGGCTGCCCGACCAGCCCATGACACCTGCGCCAGCCATCGCCTCACAGCCAAGCCCCCCCCTGCCGGCACCCAAGGCGGCGCCGCCGAGCACACCACCCGCGCCCCCCGAAACCGGCAAGGAAACGTCGCTCTATGCAGCGCGACTGCAACGCAGCATGGCGACATTCGCACGCAGCAGCGACAACACCTTCACCATCCAGCTCGCCTCACGCCCCGCCAGCGAAGAGCGGCAACTGATGCAGATGCTGGTGCAGGCCGGCCGTAGCCTGCCCGTGGACAACCTGTACTTCCATCCTATCCAGCGGCAAGGCCAGGCATATACCGCCCTCTTCTACGGCTTATTCACAAGCCAGCAAGAGGCCGCCGCCGTGCTCGCCGCTTTACCCAGCGATCTCCAGCGCCGCGATCCGCTACTCCGGACGGTGGCGGGCGTTCGCGCTGATATGCCATCGGAATGAGCAACCCACCACAACGAAAGACTTATGAATCAATGATTTCGGCGGCATTATTCATGCAAAGGTGTAAACTCGAAGCAAACTCGACTCTGCGACTGCACATGCGACGCCCGCTGATTCTCTCCGCCCTGATGTTTGCCGCCGGTTGCGCGACCCAGCCCGTGCAGGTTGACCCGCAGCGCCACGTGACCCCGCCAGCCGAACGTCCGGCCGACCTGCCCCAGCCCGTCGAGCGCCATGCCTTCCTGCCCAAGCCCGGCGCCCAGACCAAGACCGATACCTATAGCGTGGTTGTCAACAACGTCCCGGTGCGCGATCTGATGTTTGCACTGGCGCGCGACGCCAAGCTCAACGTTGATGTGCACCCGCTGGTCAAGGGCACGGTGACGCTCAATGCCCTGAACCAGACCCTGCCGCAGATCCTGGATCGCATCGCCCGCCAGATCGACATGCGTTACACGCTGGAAAACGGCGTCCTGGCCGTGGTGCCCGATCGCCCATTCCTCAAGACCTACACGCTCGACTACGTCAACATCACTCGCAGCACCAAGAGCACGGTCACCATTTCCACCAGCGTCTCCAGTGCAGGGGGTTCGGTCAGCGGCACCGGTGGCAGCACGGGCAATGCCGGTTCCAACAGCTCGGTCACCGAGGTCAGCAACACCTCCGATAACAAGTTCTGGGAGCGGCTCGAGACCAATATTCGCAGCCTGCTCCAGTCTACCCGCGCCGTTACCCAGCAGGAGAAGCAGGAGCGCGAGGCGATGGAAGCCAAGGATGAGCAATCGCGCAACGCAGAAGTCGCCGAGCAGAAGGCCGAAGCCGAGCGGCGCAAACAGGAGGAGCGCATGCGTGCCGCCCAGATGGTGGCGCAGGCGGGCACCGGGGCGCCTCAGTTGCTGTCCATGGTGCTGGGCCCCAACGCCCAGCAGGCCAATCCGCAGGCCGCGGACGCCAAGAGCGATGATGTGTTCATCCACCCGGAAACCGGCGTCCTGAGCGTCAACGCAACCAGCCGCGAACATGCCAAAGTCCAGGAGTTTCTTGATCGCATCACCGCCAGCGCACGCCGGCAGGTGCTGATCGAGGCCACCATCGTTGAGGTATCCCTGAACGACCAATACCAGACCGGCATCAACTGGGCCTCGTTCAAGGCCAATACCGATGGCTCCTTGCAGGATAACCGCGCCAACATCACCCAGAACGCCTTGGGCGACAGTCTCAGTCAGCTGCCCTACACCCTGCTGACCTACACCAAAAAGGCCAGCAGCCTGCTCAACGGCGCGGATTTCACAGCCACCGTGAAGGCGCTCGAACAGTTCGGCAAGGCCAAAGTCCTGTCCAGCCCCAAGATCATGGCGCTAAATAACCAGACCGCCCTGCTCAAGGTGGTGGACGAGAAGGTCTACTTCAACATCACGCTGGACATCGAGGCCGCCACGCAGAACTCACCCGAGCGCCGCACCTGGACCAGCGAGATCCACACCGTACCGGTGGGCATGGTCATGAGCGTGACGCCTCAGGTCAGCGATGGCGACACGGTCTCGCTCAATGTACGTCCCACCATCAGCCGGATTACCGGCTACCAGGCTGATCCTGCATTGGCGCTGGCGCAATCGCAGTTCGGCGCCAATGACCAGAAGGTGCAGAACCTGATTCCGGAAATCCAGGTGCGCGAAGTGGAGTCCACCTTGCGGCTGGCCAGCGGCCAGGTCGCCATTCTGGGCGGCTTGATCCAGGATCAGGTCGACAACAAGCGCAGCGGCATTCCCGGCCTGTCACGCCTGCCCTTTGGCGCGGGCGACCTGTTCAGCTACCGCGACGACGTGGCCACCAAAACCGAGCTGGTCATCTTCCTGCGCCCGGTGGTGATCCGCGATGCCAGCCTGAACGGGGATCTGTCCGAATATCGCCAGTACCTGCCTGCCGAAGATTTTTTCAACCGCAAACAGGACGAAATTTCCGTCTTCAAGAGCGGACTGCCCGCGCGCTGAGGACTACCCATGAGCCTGCTGCTCGACGCCCTGAAAAAAGCCGAAGAAGCCAAACGACGCCGTGAGGCCGGACTCACGACGGCACCCGCTGCCAGTGCCGCCGTGCCGGGGCAGCCCGATGCCGGCCAGGCTGCATTGCCCGAACTGTCATTGCAAGACGCCATCGAGCCGGCGGCGCCGGTCGCGCCGACCGCTTCACCCGCCGCCGATGGGCTGACCTTCACGCTGGAACCCGTTGCGCCACATACCGAAGACCTGGCGCTCACCAGCGGGGCGCCCGAAGAGGCAGCCTTGCCCGCGCTGGAGATGGCTGGGCCGGATGAAATGGAAGCCACGCCGACGCCGACTGCAAAGGAAATTCCCGCGCTGATGGACGTCGAACCCGCGGCGGAGATGACCGTTGCAGCCCAGCCCGAGCCAAAAGCTCAACCCGCAACGGAACCCGTTGCGGAGATCGCAAAAGCCGCTCCGCCGGCAGCAGTATCGACGGCTCGCGAGCCCGATCCCGTCGCCGCACCTCCGTCAGCATCCAGCACCACGCCGACCAGCCCCCCGGCATCGCCGGCGGCAACGATTGCGCTGGAGACCCGTCGCGATAGCCCGATGCAGCTATCTCCCGAAGCCACCCGTCAGCTGTTCGACAGCAAGCGCACGCAGAGCCAAGGGCTCTCGCGAGGTCGAAGGGTAGCCTTGCTGATAGGACTGTGTTTCGCGCTGGTCTTCGCAGGCGGCGGCTGGCTCTGGTGGCTGTGGCAAGGCACGCAGCAAGGCTCGCTTGCCCTCGTGCCGACCCGCCAAACCAGTGCCTCCGATGCCGCCCCCCTCACAGAGGCGGCCGTGGCCGAGGCAGTCAGCAATGCTCTTCCGGCGCCCACAGACAGCGCCGGCAGCGTCGCCCCGGCACCAAGCACGCCAGTAACGGCGAGCACGCCCGCGCCGGCGGCCGACACAACGCAAGCGCCGCCGCAGCCCGCTCCTCCGGTAAAACCCCGCGACGGCGATCGCGCCCGAGTCATTGAAGTGCCGCATGACGTGGCTGCGCCGGATGTGCGTTTTGTGCGCGATGCCCAGGACAACGCCATACCCCGCAATCTGCAACTGGCTTACGACGCCTTCCAGCAAGGCGACTACCCGCGCGCGGCCGAGCTGTACCGCCAGCATCTGCGTCAGGACAGCAAGAGCCGTGATGCTCTGCTGGGGCTGGCCGCCGTTGCGGTGCAGCGGCAACAGCTGGACGAAGCACGCAATCTGTACCGTCGTGTGCTGGCCGACAACCCGCGTGACGAGCTGGCCAATGCGGCACTGATCAGCCTATCGACCAATAACGATCCGGACGCCGCCGAAGGCAAGCTGCGTACGCAGATGCAGCAGTCGCCACGGCCGGAAACCGCCACTGCGCTCGCCAATTTACTGGCGCGCCAGGGGCGCTGGAGTGAAGCCCAGGAGTTCTACTTCCAGGCACACGGAGCGGCGCCTGATGATCCCGACTACGCCTACAACCTGGCAATTGCGCTGGATGCGCTGGGTGAACGCAAGCTGGCGGCCGACTACTACCGCAAGGCGCTGAACATGGCTGCCCGCAAACCCGCTTCCTTTGATGCTGATGCCGCGCAACGCCGGCTGGCCAAGCTGGGGGGCGAGTAGTGGCGGCGGCAGGCAAGAAGCTTCCGCTCGGTGAACTGCTGGTCCACAAGGGCGTCATCAGCCCCGACCAGCTGCGCATCGCGCTGACCGAGCAGCGCAAGACTGGTACGCCGCTGGGCAAGGAACTGGTCCGGCTCGGTTTCGTTTCCGATGCCACGCTGCGCGAGGCGCTGTCGGAGAACCTGGGGCAGGAATCCGTCGATCTGGCCAAGATCCTGCCCAACAATGCCGCCATCGCCCTGCTGCCCAAGGACATTGCCAAGCGCAATCTGATGCTGCCCTTGTCGGTTGATGACGAAGCACGCAAGTTCACGGTGGCCATGGCCAACCCGAACAATCTGGTCGCACAGGATCAGGTCCGGGCGCTACTGCGCAATGCCTACGAGATCGAAGCCCGGCTGGCCGCCGAAGCCGACATCATCCGCGCGATTGATCAGTACTATGGTTTCGAGCTGTCGATTGACGGCATTCTGCACGAGATCGAAACCGGTCAGATCGACTACGCCAGCCTCTCCAGCGGCGACGCCGAGTACAGCCAACCGGTCGTCCGGTTGATCGATGCCCTGCTGGCCGATGCCGTGCACCACGGCGCGTCCGACGTCCACTTCGAGCCCGAACCCCAGTTCGTGCGTATCCGCTACCGGATCGATGGCGTGCTGCGGCAGATCCGCAGCCTGCACAAGACCTACTGGCCGGCCATGGTCGTGCGCCTCAAGGTCATGTCATCAATGAACATCGCCGAGACCCGCGCCCCGCAGGATGGGCGTATCTCGCTCTCGATCTCTGGCCGCCAGCTCGATTTCCGGGTCGCAGCACAGCCCACGGTTTACGGTGAAAACGTGGTACTGCGTATCCTGGACCGCCACAAAGGCCTGGTGCCACTGGACCAGCTCGGCCTGCCCGACGATAACCTCAACCTGCTCAAGCTGATGCTGGCGCGGCCCGAGGGCATCATCCTGGTCACCGGGCCCACCGGCTCGGGCAAAACGACGACGCTGTATTCGATCCTTAGTCACATCAATTCCGAAGGGGTCAACATCATGACCCTGGAAGACCCGGTCGAATACCCGCTGCCGATGATTCGCCAGACCAATGTCAGCGACAAGATCGACTTCGGCTCGGGTATCCGCTCGATGATGCGACAAGACCCGGACATCATCCTGGTCGGTGAAATCCGCGACAAGGACACGGCCGAGATGGCCTTCCGCGCCGCCATGACCGGCCACCAGGTGTATTCAACCCTGCATACCAACTCGGCCGTGGGTGCCGTGCCGCGTCTGCTGGATATTGGCGTGCTGCCCGACATCATGGCGGGCAACATCATCGGCATCATTGCGCAGCGGCTCGTGCGCAAGCTGTGCGGCGCCTGCAAGGAGCCATACCAGCCTGATGATTTCGAGCGCCATATCCTCGGCCTGCCACCCGGTGAACTGACCCTTTACCGCGCAAGGGGCTGTGAGCGCTGCAACGGCCAGGGTTACAAGGGCCGGATCTCGGTGCTGGAGATCCTCAAGCTCGACGGCGAGATCGACGAGCTGATCGCGCGCCGTGGCACCGCACGGGAAATCCGCAAACTGGCTATCGAGAAAGGTTTCCGCCCGCTGGCCGATGACGCCGTACGCCGTGTCGCAGAGGGGCTGACCTCGATCGATGAAATCTCCCGTGTGGTCGATCTGACTGATCGCATCTAAGCGCCTGCTCAGGATCCGACACCATGCAGTTCAAGTACCGCGCCATCGACAACCAGGGCCGTACCGTCCGCGGTCAGCTCGAAGCCAGCAATACGGCGGATCTGGAGACACGCCTTGCGCGGCTGGAACTGACCCTCATCAGCGAAAAGGCAGTGGCCTCGGGTAAGGGCCTGTTTGCCCAGAAGGCCATCACCCGCAAGGACCTGATCACCTTCTGCTTCCATATGGAGCAGATGACCCGTGCCGGCGTCCCCCTGCTGGACGGACTGGCCGATCTGCGCGACACCATCGAGCATCCGGCATTCCGCGAGATCCTTGCCGTGATCATTGAGGATATCGAGGGCGGCTTGCAGCTATCGCAGGCGCTGGGCAATCACCCCAATGTCTTTGCGCCAGTCTTCGTGAACCTGATCCAGGCCGGCGAAGAAACCGGCAAGCTGGCAGATGTGCTGCTGAGTCTGGTCGATACGCTCAAGTGGCAGGACGAGTTGGCCGCGCAGACCAAAAAAGTGTTGATGTATCCGGCCTTTGTCGGGTCCGTCGTGCTCGGAGTCGTCGTGTTCCTGCTGGCATGGCTGGTGCCGCAGCTGGTCAAGTTCATTCAGAGCATGCAGCAGGAACTGCCCTGGAATACGCGGCTGCTGATCGCGCTGTCTGACTTCATCGTCAACGACTGGTGGGTCATCCTTACCCTGATTGGTGTCGGCATCGGCGGCTGGCTGCTGTGGCGCAAAAGTGACCCCGAATACCAGTACAAGGTCGATGGGCTCAAGTTGCGTGTCCCCTTTATCGGACCGGTGCTCCAGAAAATCATGCTGGCGCGGTTTGCCGCCTACTTCGCGCTGACCTACTCCTCGGGCATCGCCATTCTGGAAAGCATCCGCATCCTCGAAGGTGTGGTCGGCAATGTGGTGATTGCCCGCGGTCTGGTCGAGGTCCGCGGCTTGATTACCGAGGGCCAGGGCGTTGCCGCCAGCTTTGAAAAAGTGCGTCTGTTCCCACCGCTGGTGATCCGCATGCTACGCGTCGGTGAAAACACGGGCGGTCTGGATAGTGCCCTGCGCAATGTCAGCTACTTTTACAATCGCGAAGTCAAGGAATCGATCGAGCGCGTACAGTCGCTGATCGAACCGGTCATGACCGTAGTGCTAGGCTTCATTCTCGGCTCGGTGATGCTGTCGGTGCTGGGGCCGATTTACGACTTGCTGACCAAGATCAAGATCTGATGGCGATTACCCGCTTCTACCTGTTCGTCAACGACCTCGGCACCACCGTCTGGCGCGCTGCCGGCAAGTCCTTGGCCGAGTACGCGCGCTGCCCGGCGGACCTGGACGGCATGGCCGCCTTCGAAACGCTGGTAGCGCAGTATCCCGACGCTCACTGGCACTTGCTGTTCGATCTGCTCGAAGAGGATTACCGGATCGAGACGATCCCGCATGCCAACCCGCGTGATCGCCGCCTGATGGTCGAACGCCGTCTGCAGCAGCTGTACCGGGAGTCCGGCTATCGCAGCTATGCCTTTCAGGGCAGAGAGGCCGAAGGGCGCCGCGACCATCGCGTCCTGTTTACTGCGCTGACCAACCCGACCCCGCTGGATCGCTGGGTCATGCCGCTAATGCAGGCCGGCGCGCGGATTGCCGCGATTCACTCGGTCGCGCTGTTGACCAGCCGCTACGCCATCGGCGCCAAGGCCATCCCGCACAAGGCCTTGATTGTCAGCCGGCAAACCGGCAGCGGACTGCGGCAGACCTATATCGCGGACGGCGCGCTACGATTCTCGCGGCTCACCACCATTGATGACGACAGCCTCGAAGCACTCAGCGACAGTCTGATCAGCGAAGCCGCCAGGGCACGCCAGTTCCTCGCCAGCCTGCGTGCGCTGGAGCGTAACGAGGCCATGCAGGTGGTGATGCTGTGCAGCACCGAGGCCTGCGCCCAGTTACGGGCACGCTGCCCGGACTCCGAGCTGATCCACTATCACTTTCTGGATCTGGTCCAGGTGGCCCATGCGCTGGGCAGCGTCAGCGATCCCGGCGTGGCCATGGCAGAGCCGATGTGGCTGCGCCTGATCGCCAAGCGCGCCCCGCCCAACCAATATGCCACGCCGGCACAGCGCAAACCGTACCTTGCCTGGCAGATCGGTCGCGGCCTGTTTGTCGGCGGCACCCTCCTGCTGCTGGGCGGCCTGCTGGCGGGCGCCTACCTCTGGCAAGACAGCCAGGCACTGGATCGCAGCATCAGCGCGCTCGACCAGCGCACGGCCACCGCCGAAGCCACTTATGCCGCCAATCAGGCCGATATCAAGGAAGGAGAGCTCAGCCCCACGGGCATGAAGCATGTGGTGCAGAGTTACCGTCAGCTTGTCGAGGAATGGCCCGCGCTGGCCGATGGCCTGAGCCCGATCACCGAGATCGTCAACCGCTACCCCATGCTGGACCTCGATGCCCTGGTCTGGATGATCAGCAGTCAGCCAAGCGCCATGCCCGCCGGACTGCTGGGCGCCACGAGCAGCGCCCCGCTTCCGGCAGCCGCCCCAATGCCCGTCGAGGGTGCTGCCGCACCGCCAACCGGGCGTTACCTGATCATCGGCATCCGGGGCCAGCTAATCGGTTATCAGTTGCGTTACCGGGAGGCGCTGGCCATTGTGGATGAAATAGCACAAGCGCTGCAGGTGCGTCCCGATGCCACAGTCGAGAAGCTGCAGCTCCCCATCGACACGCGCCCGGAAGGCACGGTAGATCTGGGCAGCACCACCGGCACCGCCAGCGCGGGCGCGCCCTTCACCCTCAAGCTCACGTTGCCGCTGAATCCCTCTCCCGCGCCGCAAGAGGAGACCGCGCTATGAGTTGGTCTCTTGCCGATCTCCGACTGCTGCGCAAACCCTTGATGGCAGCCGGCGTCTGCCTGCTGGTCGGCGCCGCGACCGCCTGGGCGGGGTGGACCTTGCGCCAGCAAGCCCAGGCGCGCTTTGACCGCGCATCGATGAAAGTCAGCGAGGCCGAGGCGCGAGCCGCGGCCGCGGTGGCAGATCGAGCCAATATCGACGCGTATCAGGCCGTTATCCTGCAAATGCGCGCACGCGGCGTGATCGGCCCGGAGCAGCGCCTTCCCTGGATCGAATACTTCACCGCCCTGAACGCGGCAGGGAATCCGGCTGAACTCACGCTCAAGATCGAACCACGGCGCACCCTCGAAGACGCACCGGTCACGCCGGAGCCGCTGGAGAACCTGCAGTTCTATGCCAGCAAGCTCACACTGACCGCCAAGCTGCTGCACGAGGTGGATCTGCTGCGCATGCTGGCCCGGCTCAAAACAGTGAAAGGCGCCGCCATCATCCGCCAGTGCTCGTTGCTACGCGCCGATGGCAGCAATGCCGTGCGGCCCTATCTGCTCGAAAGCGCCTGCGAAGGCGAGATCATCACCCTCGACAAGCCCCCCGTGGCACCACCACCGCCATGAGCCAGCCCATGCAGCGTTCCCTGCGCTACCTCTTGCCGCTCTGGCTGTTCAGCCTGAGCGCGCACGCCGACACCCCGCCTCCCGATGCCTTGGGGAAACTGTTCTTCTCGCCCTCGGAACGCGCGGAGCTGGACCGTATCCGCGCCGGCATCATGGACAGCGATGATCCTGCACGCGCGGCGCGTACCCTGCGGCTAGACGGCATGGTCCAGAAGAACGATCAGCAGCCCATCATCTGGGTCAACGGTTTGCGCCACAAAGGCCACGACATCGCCGGCGCCAGCATCACCCCGACCAAGCTCTCGGCCAGCACACTGGAGGTCAGCCTGCCTCCGCCCGATGCCCGCGCCATGTACCTCAAGGTCGGCCAGACGCTTGACCCGGCCGGTGGCAACCTGCGCGAGGTTTACCAGCGCCCCCCCCAGGAGCTGAACCAGTTGCTGCAATTGCTCTCCCGCCGAGGAGCTGCAGCCAAAGCCAGCGCCACCAAAGCAGTCTCGACGCCACCGCAAAAACCACCCGCACGCTGAGAAATTGCCATCCTCCACCCTACTGACCGGCGTCTGGCTCTATAGGCTGGCGGCAAAGCCGCTTGACGCTCCGCAGGCTTTCCTGTTTAATGCGGCCTCTCTCGACGGCCAGTTAGCTCAGTTGGTAGAGCAGCGGATTGAAAATCCGCGTGTCCGTGGTTCGATTCCGCGACTGGCCACCAGATACAGAAGGGCTCACAGCAATGTGAGCCCTTTTCGTTTTGCTCCGCAATTCTGCGCGTGCTCCGCAATTCCTACTTTGTCGGGTCGGACAAAGCACCCCTTCTATCTCGCACGTAACGCTCGGTCGTCGTCACGGTTGTATGGCCGAGCTGCTTCTGTGCCTTGCGAATGTCGCCGGACGATTCGGTCGTATCGGTACCCGCTTTGGCGCGCAGATCCCGGAACTGAAAGTGCTGGATCTCGCTGGCCAGCCCGATGTTCTGCTTGGCGGCTTCGATGCGCGCACGGTCAAAGCGGCTTCGCAGGGCATGGTAGGTCAGCGGCCTTCCCTCCTCATTCACCAGGAGCTTGAGCGCGTGCACGGTGAGCGACTGCTTGCGAGCACGGATACGCGGTGGAGGAGGAGACGTTCATGGGGGCGTTTGCGGCCGGCTGCGTGTAGCGATCGGGATACAGAATTTCCAGCTCGGAAATTTCCAGGACCTTGGCGATGCGCTCAGCCAGCGCCGGGGAACAGCGAACCTTGTCGGTTTCGATGTTCGATAGATGGGGCACTGATGCATCAACCTTTTCAGACAGGTCGTACAGGCTCATGCACAGGGCTTCACGTCGAGTTCGCAGCGGGCTCATATCAAGCTCACTTAGTTAGCTGATAACTAAGTTTTCTGATGGCTCAGTGTTAGTCAATAACAAACTTTGTTTGCCGGTAGCTAACGCTAGAATTCGCCCAATGAAAGCAAACCCAGTCGCTACGCGGATCACGCACGCGCGTGAGTTCGCAGGCTTCAGCAAAGCCGAGTTCGCAAGGCGCATGGCAGTTTCGGCGCCCACAGTGACCAACTGGGAAGCGGACAAGATCAGACCGGATACCGACAACCTGTCGCAGATTGCAGTGCTCTGTGGCGTGTCGTTCGAATGGCTGGCCACAGGCAGAGGAGGGATGAGGTTCGATACGCCGTCAGTGCGTGAACCAACAAAAGAATATGAAGCGTTACCAGCGGATGAATCATGCCTTTTGACTATCTATCGCAAGCTCCCAGCCGCGAGGCGGAGGGCATTGCTCACCTTTTTGGAGAGCTGGACCTAACGCATTTTCTGAGGAGGAAACGCGATGCCAGGATTGTTACCCTGCCCCTACTGCGGGTACGGCCTCAAAGCCATGCCCAGCAGGCAGTCAAAGTGTCGCCCCTGCAAAGAAACCATCTACATCAAGCGATTTTCCAACGAGACAGAGAACCGAATGATGACGGCCGCGATGGCCGAGGATGCCGAGAGGGCGCGGGGCGAGCGGTCTCCGAAGCTAGACTATTCGGAATTGCAGCGGCAAAGCACAGAAGCGTGGAACCGCGACATCGCTGAGTATCGCCGTCGCCGGTTCATCCAAGCCATTCAGATTCACCCTACTGTCCTCCTAGACTATTGCGATCACGCCAAGCACTTCGCTGGCTCCTACTCTGTGACCGCATTACCTATCTACCCGCCATCGAAGTGCGAAGCCGTCATCGCCGGTGAGAACTGCATTTGCTGGTGGACACCGGTACTCAACTGACGGCTTGAAGAGGATTAGCATCAAATGGCAGAACTGATTGACATTAATGATATTGCCAAAATAATCGATAACGCGATTGCTCATTTCGACAACTTCATTATTAGCTGCTCTCAAAAAGACGAGCGACTACCAATATCGAGGAAGTTGCGCGCATGGCTTAACCGAGTCAACCGAATCATAAAATCCGGGGACTTAACCAGCATTTCACAATTCAACTCGAAAAATGCAGCAAAAATAGCAACCTCACTAATAAAGCTACTGACAAGCATCGACACCCAAAGGATCACCAAAGATAGTATTGAAATACTAATGTCAGAAGCAAATGAGGTTCTATCAACATCCAGCGCGACTTATAAAAACCACGCACCGAATAGACGATTAAGCATAGGCGACACCATCCGCCACATGCGGGAAAGTTCGCTTTTTTCCAGCGGAAACGATGAGCAGGAATACACGGCCGAGGCAATTCGACGAGCAAGTAAAGCGATCGAGGAGTTTATTAGACGAAAAGAATCCGAAGTTGACTCCAACGTCCACAAGGCGACAGAGAAGCTACAGCTAGCGGTGGAAACCGCAGAAGCAAATGAACAGCTGATAAAGGGACTTGCATCCAATATTACAGGACTAACTCAAATGCGCGTCAATGAGTTAGTAGCTGATGAGAACATCAAGATTTCAGACGATGAATTCAAACTTTCGTCGAAATGGATGATTATCTCTGTTTGTTTTTTCATCCTCACATTTCTTGTTTCCATAATTCTTTATGCATATGATCGATGTATAGTTGCATCACCTCAATTCGAGTGGTTCCACTGGATCAAACTTTCAAGAGCACACAATTGCGAAGTTCTGGACGTAAATTTCGCCACAGTTGGTTCACGATCAATTGTCAGTATTGGACTTTTGATTATGGGCATCTACTCGGCGGTAATCTCAGACAGACACAGACGGGTCGCGATTTACCATAGAAAATTTTACGTGGAAACCAACTCTTTAGGCCCATATCTAGCCGACCTAACCAAAGAGCAGAGAGATCAAGTTCGAATTGACTTGGTGGCCAAGTACTTTGGTCAGATGAACTACATGGAAAAAACAGCCGGGACCGGCTCATTGGAAGACAGCATCTTGAAAATGATCGGTTCACAAGGTGGGAAATCCAGCTAATTTTATGTAGCAGGAAGGAATGAAATGCAGCTCAAGAAATACTTAATTTCAGTGGCAGTGGTGGGCGGTCTCATTGCAGCCAGCGTTGCTGCTTATGCGTACTACACAAAAACGCCGCGCTATCTTCAAAAGCAGCTGATAGTGAATTCACTCAACGATCCTGATTCCGCGGAGTTTCGCGGAGTATTTCAGTCGTCGGCAAATAAGAACACTTGGTGCGGTGAGGTGAATGCACGCAATCGCATGGGGGGCATGACTGGCTTCACCCGTTACATCGTTCGACTGCCGGATGGGTTCGAAGAATCGACGATGGCCAACCGTGACCTGTTGGAACTGCTGCAGCTCACTGGCGATGTCCGCATAGAGCCCATGGACAGAAGTAGTAACCCATCATCAGACAGCATGGTTTTCAGCAGCTCTTGGCGTATCTACTGCGGATAAGTCTGGAGGCTATTCAAAGCATGAGTGGGTAGCTCGCCGGTACCTGCGAGACAATGGAAGAAATGTACCGGGCAACTCACGGCCGGAACCCTTGAGAGAGGATTGATGAATGGATAACACTGGTTCTGTTTTCAAGCTGGCTTATGCTGGTTACATCATTGGGGCACTGGTGGTATTGATCGCCTTGTGGGAATTCATCGCTGGCATTTATCCACGTCCTGTCACTTTTTACTGCGGGAGTTCCGGGCTCAGTGTGATCTGGGATGGTAAGAAGCCCAAAATCGAGGCGGAATACCAAGGGAAACGATATTTCGGCTCGATTCCCGAAAAGGGCCACATCTCTTGGAATGCCTACAATACCGGCCCAACGCCAAATATTCTCCCTCTCAAGGTGACCACCATTGCGGGCGGGATTGTGGAAATCCTGAGTGTTGGCCCGATGGATACACCAACCAGCTTGTGCACCATTGACCCGGAAAAGCTCAAGCCTGCCAAATAGGCCATGTGCACCAACTACCGCCCCACCCGCTCTGATCACCTGCAGGCCATCGCTGATGGCCTGATCGCGCCCGACAGCTACCCGGATGAAACCTACCCCGGCTACATCGCACCCATCGTGCGCGTGCCACACGGGGAGAGCAAGGGGCGGGATGTGTTGCTGGGGAGGTTCGGGTTGATTCCGCCATTGGCCAAGGACGACAGCTTCGGCAAGAAGACCTACAAAGCCCGCACCGAGACGGTGGCCGAGAAGCCTAGTTACCTCAGCGCCTGGAAGCGCCGGCAGTTCTGTCTAGTGCCTATGCAAGGGTTCTACGAGCCCAACTGGGAAACTGGCAAGGCCGTGCGCTGGCAGATTCGCCGGCAGGACGAGGCCGACTTCTGCGTAGCCGGGATCTGGGAGCAATGGACCCACCCGGAACGCGGGTCCGAGTTCTCGTTCAGCCTGCTCACCATCAACGCCGATGGCCACCCGATCATGGGTCACTTCCACCGCCCCGGTGACGAGAAGCGTTCCCTGATGATTGTGCCGCCCAGCGAATACGACGCCTGGCTACAGGCCGATACCGAGATGGCACGCACGTTCCTGAGCCTTGCTCCGCTGGCCGAGTTCACCAGCTTTGCCGACCAGAAGCCCAAGAAGGGCGAGACCGAATCGCTATTCGCATAGAGAACTATCGATCTCCTTTTTGCTATGCTTGGCGGCATGCACGTCCGCCTCAACATCCTGCGAAAAAACGGAAAGCGCCTGCCCGCCAAGCCGAGCTTCCGCATTGAGATCGAGGGGCACATCACCACCTTCGGCGCCAAAATCGAGGATGGCTGGTCAGTCAACACGCTGGAATTTCACGTCCGCAATGCCAGCGGGTCGCTGCAAGGGGGAGTGCCGTTACCTCTACGAGGCGCGGCTGGTGTCGATCGGCGACGCGCATATCCGGTTCATCGGGTTCGAGCATGAGGGCGACGGTGACCAGGCCACGGGTACGTGCAGGAATGGCTCTGTGCGATCCTGCACTAGCAGCCCTCATATGGGCCATATGATCCATATCATATGGATGAAACATACGATATGACCGACAGGCCTTAGGGGATGAGTTCTATCCACAGATACAGTGGATAACTGGGCCAGAAATTTCTCTGTTGCATAGTCGACGCAGCGATACATCGATCTGCTGAAAACTTGAGCAGAAACTGGTGATTCGCTTAGGCCGAACTGGAAGTAGGATTCGCCCCGGTTCAGCTCTGCAACTCCTACTGCCGGAGTTGAGCCTGGGCCCGGTCGCGTTCCCTCGCATCGGGCCCTTCTACTTGGCCCGCAGCGATTTCGCCCCCAAACCAGGTGTCGCCTGCAAGCACCATCTGCAGACCAAGCCCGCGTGTATAATTGTCAGCAGATGTGGGGACTGCCCCGCGTCGCGGGGGGGTTGACGCCTCATCAAGTAGACACAAGGAGATCCTCTTGTCTGCGAACGATGAAGATAAACCGCCAAACAAAAAGCCCAGTCGAAAGACTGAGCTTCTTGTAGTGATCCTCACGGTAGGGCCGGCATGGATCACAGCACTTTTGAAACTTACCGAACAAGTCAGCTGAGGAACTGACCGCGTTACCAAACCCCGCCAAGCGCCAACTTGGTGGGGTTCTTTTTGCACTACGCGGTGCACCTCATGCACCAGCGAAGTGTAAACCGTTTACACCCATTTTTAAACTTTTCGTTGAGGTGCTCTCAGGAACAATTCCAACGAAATGCCTCGCGGCTGAGTTAAGAAGCACGATTTGAGCTGCGTTCTCAGGCAAAAAAATATGCGAATCGTGAACAAAAGTCTGGCCGAAAAACTAAGAAAGCGTTCCTAGCGCCATTACCGCATCAGCCATCGCCCTCGTCTTCTCGTCGCTACCGCGGCTGCTTCCAAAGAAGAATCCCGCCACCTGCTGAGCCGCATAAGCCGCATAGCCGATGAAGCCGAACACCACGGCCACTAGGTTGGGATCGGGTTTCACTTTGTCGATCAGCAACCAATAGGCGTTACAAGGGGATTTCAGGACGCCTCAGTATGCCTTTGCGGAGCAGGAATCCGCCTCAAAGCCGCATGGATCCTAGAAAACGCAGATCATTGAAATTCCGCGTGTCCGTGGTTCGATTCCGCGACTGGCCACCAGATACAAAAAGCCCCGCTCTTGCGGCGTTTCGGGTCACGCTCTGCGCAGCAAGACCGTCGCAACGGCATAGTGCTTGCGCGGACATGCATAACCGGCAGCTATGTACCTGTACCACTATGCCGGCCAGAACCCTTGTACGACAAGGATGCGCGGGCTCCAGGCCGGCGATGACGCCCCCCTATCCTCACACCAAAGCGAGGGCGCACGAAGGTGGCGAGCTACGCCACAATCATGCCTCCCACCCTACGCCTGCGCACCCCATGGACGACCGCCAACGCCTGCTGTCACTCGATGTCTTTCGCGGCTTCACGATCGCTGCGATGCTGCTCGTCAACAACCCCGGCAGCTGGAGCAGCGTCTACTCCCCGCTGTTGCATGCTGAATGGCATGGCTGGACCTTCACCGACCTGATTTTCCCCTTCTTTCTGTTTATCGGCGGCGTGGCCATGAGCCTGTCGCTGGGTAAGCGACAGGCCGATAGCCGATTCGGCGTGCTCCTGCAGTGCTGGCGACGCGCGGCGCTCATCATCGCCATCGGCCTATTTCTCAACCTGTTCCCCATGTTCAACTTTGCTGAAGTAAGGATTCCCGGTGTGCTGCAACGCATTGGCCTTGTGGTGGCGCTAGCGGCGCCGGTGGTCATCTACCTGCGCCTGCGCGGACAGCTGTTGGTGGCAATGGCCGCCCTGCTGGTTTACAGCGTACTGATGCGATACGGACAGGTCTGCGACCTGCCGGGCGGCTGCTTTAACAGCGAGCCGCTACCGGGTCGCGATTTCGGCGCCTGGGTCGACCGGGCGCTGATGGAAGGGCATCTATGGGCCAAGGTGAAAACCTGGGACCCGGAGGGTTTGCTGTCTACCTTACCGGCGCTGGTCACCCAGCTGATTGGCGTCTGGGCCGGCCGTCTCATCGCGTTACAAACCTCTGTTGCGGAACGCTGCACCTGGCTGTTCGTGGCAGGGGTCACGCTGCTGCTCGCGGGTACAGCGCTAGATCTGGCGCACCTGCCCATCAACAAATCACTCTGGACGCCGGCCTACGCGGTATTCATGGGCGGCTGGGGCTGCCTGGGGCTGGCGTGCTGCTACTGGCTGCTCGACGGCCAACCATCTGCCCGCGCCCGCCAATGGCTCGCGCGCGCCTGTTTCCCGCTGACCATGCTGGGCATGAACGCCTTGTTCATCTTCGCGCTGTCTGGCATGGTTGGGCGCCTGCTGGGCACCATCAAGATCGGACCGGATAGCGCTCCTGTCAGCCTAAAGGCTTGGCTTTACGCCCCGGTCGAGCACTCGGGCCTGGCGCCCGAGAACGCTTCCCTGATGTTTGCCCTGTTGTTCACGCTGGTCATGCTTGGGGTGGCCTGGGCCATGTGGCGCAAGCGCTGGTTCATAAAACTTTAGGTGTGGCTGCCCGGCCCGATCCGATACACGCTTCCGTCAGAGACCCGTATGCGCCGCCTGTCCCTTGCCCTGCTCACCCTCATGCTCGCCGCCTGTGCCACCGTGCCACGCATCGATGCCCATTACGAGGCCAAGGGGCAATCGAGCCGGGTTCGTTATCTGATCATGCACTACACCGTGCTCAACTTCCCCGACTCGCTCCGAACCCTCACCGAGCAGAGCGTGAGCAGCCACTATCTGGTCGGCGATGCACCGCCGGTAATCTACCGTCTGGTCGACGAAGACCGGCGGGCGCACCACGCGGGGGTCAGCTACTGGCAGGGGCAGACCAATATCAATGACAACTCGATCGGCATCGAGATCGTCAACGCGGGCTTTCACGACACCCCGGAAGGCCGGGTGTGGGTACCTTATGCGCCAGAACAGATCGACAAGGTCATCGCGCTCTCGCGCTCGATCATCGAGCGGCATCAGATCAAGCCCGAAAACGTATTGGGTCATAGCGATATCGCGCCGCAGCGCAAAACCGACCCCGGCCCCCTGTTCCCCTGGCGCAAGCTGGCCGAGGCCGGCGTGGGCCGCTGGCCGGATGAGGCCAAGGTAGTTGCGGCCCTGCCTGCGCATGCCGCACAGTTGCCGGATGTGGCCTGGTTCCAGCAGTTGTTGGCACGCGTGGGCTACGCCGTGCCGAGCAGCGGCCTGCTCGACAAGGAAACCCGGAATGTCCTGACCGCGTTCCAGATGCGCTATCGGCCCGCCCGCTTTGATGGCGAACCGGATGCAGAAACGGCTGCCCTGTTGACGGTACTGGCGCCTACACCAGCACCAGCACCAGCACCAGCACCAGCACCAGCACCAGCACCAGCACCAGCCTCGCCGCAAGCGCCGGCGCCGTCCACCCCCGCACCCGCTGCAGCCAGCACCGCGCCCTGAGTCTCCTGGCGCTGGCGTATCACAGCAGGCGGCAAGACTGCCGCCTGCGTCGTACAATTGCTGCAACCGGTTTCAGCAATCCGCCCGACACCACTTCCAGATCGTCAGACGCATGGCCAAATCCCCTTCTTCTGCTACTCCTACGCATGATGGCGTTGTGACCTTGGGCATGGTGGCCCAAGCAAGCGGCGTCTCACCCAGCACGGTGTCCCGCATCCTCAATGGTACCGCCGTGGTCAGCCCCGAGAAGCGGGCCGCCGTCGATAAGGCCATTGCCGAGCTGGGCTATGTGCCCAACCCAATCGCACGCGGACTGGCAGGCGGCCGGACCATGAGCATCGGGGTAGTGACCCAGTTCATCGACAGCCCCTTCTATGGTGTCGCCCTGCGCGGGATTGAAGAAACACTGGGTGCGGCAGGTTATAGCGCGCTGTTTGTCAGCGGACATTGGAAGGTCGCCGTAGAGCAGCGCTGTATCGATACCCTGCTGAGCCGGCGTGTCGATGGCATGATCATTCTGAGTGGCCGCATGGGCGATAACGCACTGCGGACACTGGCCAAGAAACTGCCGACCGTGGTGACCGGGCGCTCCCTCAAGGGGCCGGGCCTTTATGCCATGGACTTTGATCACCGCGAGGGGGCACGACTGGCAACGCAGCACCTGATCGCTCGCGGCCACCGTGATATCGCCCATATCAGTGGCGATCCGGGCCACCCCGATGCCCGCGAGCGACTGGCGGGTTATCAGGATGCGCTCGCCGCGGCGGGTATTGCCTTCCGCCCGGAACTGGTCGAGGCGGGCGACTATCAGGAAGACAGCGGCCGTCTTGCTGCTGAGCGACTACTGGCCAGCCGGCGTAATTTCACCGCCCTGTTTGCCGCCAATGACCAGATGGCCTTTGGTGCTGCCGTGTCCCTGCACAAAGCCGGCCTGCGGATTCCTCAAGATGTGTCGCTGATGGGCGTGGATGACCTGCTGCTCGCGGCCCACATGACGCCCCCGCTGACGACGGTACATCAGGCCAGCCTTGAGTTGGGCTGCATGGCCGCACAAGCCATGCTGACGCTGCTGGCTGGCAACAAGCCCGATCTGCAACTACCGGCGCCCAGACTGGTGGAGCGCGATTCCGTGGCCAGCATCGCCCGGCAGCCTGCACGCTGACCACCGATAAGAAATCGGTTTCAGGAAAAAGCACTTACACAGCAATAGCTTACGCACCACAATGTTGCATACATGCATCATGACGGTGCGGCTCGATTCACATTTCGAGCATTTGCGCTAATATATGAAAGCGCTTTCAGTGCAGGGCTGGATATCGGAGGCCATGCCGAAGCCCGACCACCAAGATCAACAGGAGACACACAGCATGAAGCCCGCCGTACCCCTGCGCCCTCGCGTCCCGCTTACCCGAATCGCTGCCGCCTGCGCGGCACTGCTCACCCCCGCCGCCCTGCACGCCCAGGAAGCCGAGGCGGCCCCCAAGGAGGCCTCCCAGCAATCGGAGGTCGTGGTCGTCACGGGTGTTCGTGCCAGCCTGAACTCGTCCCTGAACATGAAGCGCAACGCCCAGGGCGTGGTGGATGGCATCGTGGCCGAAGATATCGGCAAGTTCCCCGATACCAACCTGGCCGAAGCCATGCAGCGTATCAGCGGCGTCGCCATTGATCGCTCGATCGGCGAAGGCTCCAAAGTCACCGTGCGCGGTGTGGGTCCTGACTTCAACCTTGTCCTGCTCAATGGCCGTCAGATGCCGGCATCCAGCCTAGGGGAGACCGGTCCGTCGAACAGCCGTGCGTTTGACTTCGCCAACCTGGCCTCCGAGTCGATTGCTGCCATGGAGGTCTACAAGACCAGCCGCGCAGAGAATCCGGCCGGTGGCATTGGCGCTGTCATCAACATCAAGACGGCTCGCCCGCTGGAAACCAAGCGCGAAATCGCCAGCTTCGGCCTCAAGGTGGTGAACGATCGCTCGAATGACCGCCTCCCGGAACTGTTGCAAGGCGATGACTACACACCGGAAGTGTCCGGCATCTATAGCAATGTGTTTGCCGATGGCACCTTCGGCATCGCCCTCAGCGGCAGCTACCAAAAGCGCGATCTGGGCTACAACCAGGCCTCGGTACCGAATGGCTGGCGCGCTTTCAAGGGTGACGAAAACAACTGGGGCACCATTCCCCAACCGGGCCAGCCAGGCTCGGAACGCATTACCAATCGCCCCAAGGCTGGGGATATCTACTCGGTGCCGCAGAACCTGAACTACAGCGTGAACGGCATCCAGCGTGAGCGCACCAATGGTCAGCTCACCCTGCAGTACGCGCCGATGAAGGATCTGACGGCCACGGTGGATTACACCTACTCGGAAAACAAGATCCAGACTCGCCGTAACGATCTCTCGGCCTGGTTCAACTTCGGCCCCACCACCACGACCTGGACCAACGGCCCGGTCGCCGCGCCCCTGCTGTACACGGAAATCATTGCCCCGGCGACCAGCGATGTGGCCATGGGCAGCGCCAACTTCGGCACGCGCAACAAGAACGAGTCAGCCGGCTTCAACTTGTCCTGGAAGGCGAATGCCAAGCTCAAGCTGGACTTCGACATGCACCGTTCCAGTGCCATTTCGGGTGCGGACAGCCCCTTCGGCAGCAATGCCGTGCTGGGCGGCGCCATGTTCAATCGCGGCACCACCACGGTGGACTTTTCCCAGCCTTTCCCGGTGCTGAGCATCGCCAGCGCCACGCTGGACCCCTCGAAAATGCTGGTGACCGGCTCGTCCTTCCGCAACAGCTACATGAAGGCCGAAGTCGAACAGGCACAGTTCAAGGGCAAGTACGCGCTCGAGAACGATTCCAAACTGGACTTCGGCATCAGCACCACCAAGGTGAAGAACCGCTCGGCCTACGCCAATGTGCAGCAAGACAGCTGGGGCGGTCGCACCAGCCCGGCGGACTACCCCGATAATCTGTACGTCGCACAACCGCTGGCACCATACTTCAGCCAGCTGATGGGTTCGAACGGCGCCAACCTGTTCAACGGCTTCTTCGTCTATGACTTCGGCGCCGTGCGCGATGCCGCCGTCAAGGCCGATGGCAGCGACAAACTCTTCAAGGCCTCCAGCGACTTCACCACCGACCGCCGCACGCAGGAAGACTCGAAGAGCGTCTACGTGCAATACAGCACCGACTGGGAATGGGTCGTACCCTTGTCCGCCGCCTTCGGCCTGCGCCATGAGCAGACCAAGGTCAAGTCGAGCGCCTTGGTGCCCACGGCAACCGGCATCACCTGGATGGCCAACAACGAGTTCTCGGTGCAGTTCGGTCAGCCCGGCTTTACCACGCTGGAAGGCAAGTACAACTACACGCTGCCCAGCATGGATCTGGAAGCCGAACTTACCGATCGCACCAAGGCCCGCTTCAGCTATGGCGAGAGCATTGGTCGTCCGGGCTGGGGCGATATCCAGGGCGGACAGACGCTGAATCAACTGGCCCGCATTACCGGTGGTACGGGTGCCCAGGGCGATCCTGGCCTCAAGCCGCTGCTGGCCAAGAACTTCGATCTGTCGCTGGAGCACTACTACGCCCGTGGCAGCTACGTGGCACTGGGTCTGTTCCGCAAGAACATCAGCAACTACATCGGCACCTCGACCCTGCAGGCCACGCCGTTCAACCTGCGTACGCCGGCCAATGGCACCCTGTTCAAGGAAGCCGTGACCAAGGGCTGCGTCACCACCGATCTGACCTGTATCCGCAACTACATCCTCAATACCTATAACGGTACGCAAGGTGTGGTGAAGACCGGGGTGGACAGCAATGGCAATGCCACGGGTACGATCGCCGGTCAGGCCAATGACCCGATCGCTACCTTCGACATCACGGTACCGGCCAACCAGAAGAAGGCGGACCTGAACGGTGCGGAGTTCAATGTCCAGCACCAGTTCAGCAACACCGGTTTCGGCATCTCGGCGAACTACACCTATGTGAAGTCGGGCCTCAAGTACGACAACGCCAGCCTCAAGGAGCAGTTCGCCCTCGAAGGCCTGGGCGACGCCGCCAACCTGGTTGGCTTCTATGAGGATGATCGCCTCAGCGTGCGTGCTGCTTACAACTGGCGTGACAAGTTCCTCACCGCACGTTTCGACGGTAGCGGTCTGCCCAACCCGGTCTATACCGAGGCTTACGGTCAGTGGGACGTGAACGTGGGTTACAAGTGGAACAAGAACCTGGGCTTCCAGCTCGAGGTGATCAACCTGACCGACGAAACCCAGCGCCTCCATGGCCGTGCCAAGGAACAGGTGCTGTATTACACCCAGACCGGCCGTCGCTTCATGATGGGTGCGCGTTACACCTTCTGAGGCTGAGCCCTCGGCCCCGGTGCTGCATGCCGGGGCCGCAAGGACCAAGTCCGGATGGTCATCGCCGCCCCGGAGCAGATCCCGATCCGGGGCGGCGATCCTTCCCGCAGTGAACACGCCGGGCGTCATGGCCCTGGCTGGCACAATGGCAGTACCTTTACCCGCATCTTGCCGTGACGGGCAACCCGCCCGCCGATGCACACTTCGAGACTTGTCATGCGTGCCGAACTACTGAACAACGTGCAACACCAACACCTGCGATTGCGCACCGATGTCAGCGCCGCGCTGGGTGATGCGGTCGTGAGCGTCCCGACCATTCCCGCCGAGTTCCGCGCCTTGCAGGCGCACTATCCCATCGTCTTCCAACCCAGCAACGACAGCGCGGGGTTCCAGCCCGTTGCCATGCTGGGTCTGCAGGAAGGTCAGAATCTGTTTCTCGGCCCCCAAGGCTGGGAGGCCCACCACCTGCCTTACGCCATCGAGCGGCAACCGCTGCTGGTCGGCCGCGACGGCGACGAGTGGCTGGTCCATATCGATCTGGATAGCCCCCGCCTGAGCGAGACCGACGGCGAGCCGCTGTTCCTGCCCCACGGCGGTCAGTCCGAACTGCTGGAACGACGCATTGCCGTGCTTCAGGCCCTGCACGAGGGTCTGCAGACCCTGCCGGCCTTCATCCAGGCCCTGCGCCATTACGAACTGCTCGAAGCAATGAGTCTGGATATCGAACAGGACGACGGCACGGTGCGCCGGCTTGGCGGTTTCTATGTGATTCACGAAGAACGATTTGCCACCCTGTCCGCGGAGGCCGTGACCGCGCTGCATCAGGCCGGCTACCTGCTGCCGATCACCATGGCCATTGCCTCGATCGGTCGCTTCCGCGATCTGATCGAACGTGCCCGTCGCCAGGGTCGCTAAGGATCACGCCGTGCACGCCGTCGCACCCGGTCAGCTGCCACCTGAAGTCCTGGACAGCACCACGCCGGTGGTGCTGCGCGGCCTTGTGGCCCACTGGCCACTGGTGCAGGCGGCACAGCGCAGCGCCGTTGCCGCTGCCGATGTGTTACGCGCCCACTGGCAGGGTGCCACGGTCGGCATCTGGGTCGCACCACCCGAAGTAGGGGGGCGATTCTTCTACACCCCGGATTTCAGCGGCTTCAACTTCGTGCGTGAGTACGCCCCGTTCGACCGCGTCCTCGACACCCTGCTTGCGCGTGTCGACCAGCCTGATGCGGGTGCGGTCTACATGGGTTCCACCACGGTAGACACCTGCTTGCCCGGCCTGCTGGATACGCATCCGCTGCACCTGGGCGTGGAAGATCCATTGGTCAGTCTCTGGCTCGGTAATCGCACGCGTATCGCGACCCATCAGGATTGGCCGGACAACCTTGCCTGCGTGGCCAGCGGCCGTCGCCGCTTCACGCTGTTCCCACCCGACGCGGTCGGTGACCTGTATATCGGTCCGGTCGAACACACGCCGGCAGGCCAGCCGGTGAGCCTTGTCGATGTCAACCAGCCGGATTTCGACCGCTTTCCGCGGTACCGCCAGGCCCTGGCACGTGCAATCACCGTAGAGCTAGCCGCGGGCGACGCGCTGTTCATTCCCAGCCTTTGGTGGCATCACGTCGAGGCGCTGGATACCTTCAGCGCGCTCATCAACTACTGGTGGCGCCGCACCCCGGCCTGGGCCGATTCCCCGGTGAGCGCCCTTTGGCTGGCCATGGCCACCGTACGCGATCTTCCCGCGCATGAACGCGAGGCTTGGCGCGCGCAGTTCAACCACTATGTCTTCGATGCCAACGCCGAGACGGCCGCTCATGTACCGGATGCCGCCAAGGGCCTGCTCGGCCGCTTCAACGAATCCGCCATGCGGCGCGTCCGTGCGCTGCTACTGAAAAAACTCAACCGCTGATTAGCGATCGGATACCACCATGGATACCGCCCAGCTCGAACCCTCCTCGCCTGTACGTCGTGTCGTGATCGCCGGTGGCGGCACAGCCGGCTGGATGATGGCCGCCCTGATGAGCAAGTTGCTGGGTGCCCGACTGGAGATCCGCCTCGTCGAATCCGAGGAAATCGGCACGGTGGGCGTAGGCGAGGCCACGATTCCGGCACTGCACACCTTTCATGAGCTGCTGGGGATTGATGAAGTCGAGTTCATGACTGCGACCCAGGCCACCATCAAGCTGGGTATCCAGTTCGAGAACTGGAAGCAGATCGGCGAAAACTACATCCACTCCTTCGGCATGACTGGCAAGGATCACTGGTCGGCCGGTTTCCAGCATTTCTGGCTCAAGGCGCACAAGCAGAACATGGCACGTCCCTACGGCGACTACTGCCTGGAGCTACGGGCCGCCGAAATGGACCGGTTTGCCCACCTGCCTCGGGGTGGCATGAACTACGCCTACCACCTTGATGCCGGTCGCTACGCACGCTACTTGCGCCAGATGAGTGAGGCAAACGGCGTGATCCGCGTCGAGGGCAAGATTGCCAGCGTGCTGCGCGATGGCCCGGAAGGCGACATCCTGGCCCTGCAACTGGCCAACGGTACGCGCGTAGAGGGTGATCTGTTCATCGATTGCACCGGCTTTCGCTCACTCCTGCTGGGCGAGACGCTGGGCGTACCCTTCGAGGACTGGTCGCACTGGCTGCCCTGTGATCGTGCCGTGGCGGTGCAGACTGCCTCGGTGCGCCCGGCGCGCCCCTACACCCGTTCCATCGCGCACCCCTTTGGCTGGCAATGGCAGATTCCGCTCCAGCACCGGGTCGGCAACGGGCTGGTATACAGCAGCCAATTGCTCGACGACGCCGATGCCCCCGAGATGCTGCGCCGCCATGTTGAGGGTGAGGTGCTGATCGAGCCACGCGTGCTCAAGTTCCGCCCCGGCCAGCGCACCGAAGTCTGGAAGCGCAATTGTGTCGCCGTGGGTCTGGCCAGTGGCTTCCTGGAACCGCTCGAATCCACCAGCATCCACCTGATCCAGCGTGCGGCGATCCGCCTGATGCAGCTCTTCCCCGCCGGCGGCATCCGCGCGTGTGATGTGGCCGAGTTCAACCGGCAGACGCAATACGATGTCGAGCACATCCGCGACTTCATCATCCTGCACTACCACGTGAACCAGCGCGAGGACTCGCCGCTGTGGCGTCACTGCCGCGAGACGTCGCTGCCAGATACCCTGCAACACCGCATTGCGCTGTTCGCCGAATCCGCGCGCGTGTTCCGCCCCAGCGACCAGCTGTTTGCCGAGAATTCCTGGATCCAGGTGATGCTGGGGCAGGGCATCCTGCCGCGGCACTACCACCCGGTCGCCGATCTCATGGGCGATGCCGAGCTGACGCACTTTCTGGGCGAGATCCACCAGCAGGTGGAACGCACCGTCGCAAGTCTGCCGGCACACCAGACCTATATCGAACGGCTCTGCACACCGGTCCGTGCCCAGCCCGCGCCGGCCACCGCTTAGGCGCTCACCCACCGGCCGGCCAAGCTGCCATCAGCAACGGGCAAGCATTGACATTGGAGTTCTTGCTCCACTATCATGAAAGCGCTTTCATGAATTGCAGTAACGCACCTCTTTCAACCCACCGGGCACCGCCCGCAGCCAGACAGGAAGCCTGAACGTGGACGCAAAACGACGCGCCGGACTGGGTCTGGCCTTGGCCGCCGGCTTGGGCCTGTGGACCCGCAGCAACGGCGGCACACCACCCAGGCGACTGACCGTAGCGGCCTATCCCAAGCTCGACGCCATCGTCAAAGCCGCCCTGCCGGCCTGGAAGGCCCGGCATCCCGGCGTGGAGGTCGAAGTCATCAGCCGCGAGATGAACGACCACCACACGGCCATGATCACCGCGCTCTCCACCGGCAGCCACCTGCCCGACCTGATGGCGCTGGAAGTGGGCTATGTGGGCCGGTTTTCGCAAGGTCGCGGGCTGCTGGACTTGCGCCAGTCACCGCTGGATGGCGAAAAGCTGCGCTCCCGCTTCGTTCCCTATACCTGGGAACAAGCCCACAACCACCGCGGCGAGCTGGTGGCACTGCCTTCCGATATCGGCCCGGGCACCCTGCTATACCGGCACGATATCCTGCAGAAAGCCGGCCTTACCGAAGCCGACCTGACCCGCTCCTGGGCCAGCTTCCTGCAAGCCGGGCAACAGATCCGCGCGCGCACTGGCGCCTATCTGCTGGCCCATGCGCGGGACATGAAAGACATCCTCATCCGTACCGGCGTGCAGCCGGGCGAGGGGCTGTATTTCAGCCGCGACAACCGTGTGCTCGTACGCAGCCCGCGCTTTGTCCGCGCGTTTGAAATGGCCCGCGCCGTGCGCCGTGCCGGACTCGATGCGCGCGTCTACAACTGGTCCAGCGACTGGACCGAGGGTTTCCGCCGCGGCACGATCGCCACGCAGATGATCGGCGCCTGGCTCGCCGGCTTTCTGGGCTCCTGGCTCGCCCCCCAGACACGCGGCCTGTGGCGTGCCGCCCAATTGCCCGAAGGCGCCTACGCAGCGTACGGCGGCAGTTTCTATGCCCTGCCCGCCAAGGCCGATCCGGCCAACCGGATACTGGCCTGGGACCTGATGCAGCACCTCACGCTCAACCGAAAGCTGCTGCTGGATGCCTTTCAGGCCCACGACATTTTCCCCGCCCTGGTCGACACCTTCGACGACCCGTTCTTCGACGAGCCTCTGCCTTTCCTGGGTGGCCAGCCCGCCCGCCGGGTATGGCGCGATGCGGCCAGAAAGATCACGGCCGTCGCCGTACACCGCCAGGATGGCTTTGCCGACGAGGTCATCAACACCGAGCTGGACAAGGTCCTGCTGCGCGACAAGGACATCGGCGCCGCGCTGGCCGATGCCGAGCGCCTGCTGAAGTTGCGAGCGAACCGATGAAACGCGTCCTCATTACCCCGGCTTCGGCACCCTACTGGCTGCTCTCGCCCTTCCTGATCCTGTTTGCGGTTTTCGGCCTGTTCCCCCTGCTGTTCTCGCTGGTCCTGGCTTTCAGCCGCTGGGAGCCGACCAGCGGACTGGGAGCCATGGAATGGGTCGGCATCGGCAACTTTGTCTTCGCGCTGCAAGACGAGTGGTTCTGGAAGTCGCTGTTCAACACCTTGTGGCTCGGCGTGGCCAGCGCGCTGCCCCAACATCTGGTGGCCATCCCGCTCGCCTGCGCACTCAATGGCATGTTGCAGCGTTCGCGCAATCTGCTGGTCGGCGTGTACTTCATGCCTTACATCACCTCGACCGTCGCCATCGCCATCCTGTTCAGCTCGCTGTTCTCGACCGACTACGGCCTGATCAATGCCGCCATCGGCGCGCTGCGGGAGCTGCCCCTGCTGTCCGCCATCCTGCCGGCTAGCGCCATCGACTGGCTCAACGACCCGGATCGCCTCAAGCCGGCCATTGCCACCGTGGTGTTCTGGCGCTTTGTCGGCTTCAACGCCGTGCTGTACCTGGCCGCCTTGCAGACCATTCCCCGCGACCTGTACGAGGCCGCGACCATGGATGGTGCCAGCCGCTGGCAGCAGTTCCGCTACATCACCCTGCCGGGCCTGCGCGCGATGATGCTGTTCGGGATCACGCTCTCCATCATTGGCAGCCTGCAGCTGTTTGAAGAGCCCTTCATCCTCACCAACGGCCGCGGCGGTAATGACCAGGCCGGCATGACCAGTGCGGTGTACCTGTATCGACTGGCCTTCGACTTCAATGATTTCGGCGCCGCCAGCGCCATGTCCTGGCTGCTGTTTGCCCTGCTGGCCATGGCCACGGTCGCCACCCATCGCGCCTTCGGCGAGGGACGCAAGCTATGAGCCTCTCCAGACACACCATGACCCCGCTGGGTGCCCGCCTGCTGGTCGGCCTGGGCGCCGTGCTGATGATCCTGCCGTTCTACGTGATGTTCGTGTTCGCCACGCATTCACGGACCGAGATCTTCGCGGTGCCGCCACCGCTATGGTTCGGCAACGATCTGCTCGCCAACTTTGCCATCCTCACCGAGCGCATCCCGTTCTGGCGCAATCTGGGATGGAGCCTCTATGTCGCCCTGATCTCCACAGCGCTCACGCTGCTGTTCTGCTCCATGGGTGGCTACGCCTTTGCGATGTTCGAGTTCCGCTTCAAGAAGCCACTGTTCGGCCTGGTGCTCGGCACCATGCTGCTCCCTAGCTTCATGAGCATGATCCCCAGTTTCATGATCATGGACCTGCTGGGTTGGATCGATCAGCCGCGCGCGCTCTATCTGCCTGGCGCCGCCAGTGCATTCGGCATCTTCCTGATGCGCCAGTACGTGAGCAGTGCGGTCCCGCGTGAACTCATCGAGGCCGCGCGCATGGATGGCTGCAGCGAGATGGGCATCTATGCCCGCATCGTGCTGCCGCTGCTCAAACCGGCATTGGGCACCTTGGGCCTGATTGCCTTCATCGGCAGCTGGAACAACTTTGTCGGCCCGCTGATCGTGATGCGTACGCCCGAAAACTTCACCCTGCCGCTGGCCCTGCGCCTGCTGCAGAACCCGGTCGACACCGAGTGGGGCGCACTGATTGCCGGTGCGGCCATTGCCACCGTGCCCCTGATCGCCCTGTTCGCCCTTGCCTCGCGCCAGCTGATCGCCGGCTTGACCGCAGGCGCTGTGAAATAGCCTCAAGGAATGCGTGCTGCCACCCATACCGCAGCGCTGCGCGAGGATGGCGGCAACGATCGCCCCAACAACATCATTTCTTACCCAGAACAGATCAAGCCCATGTCCGATCCGACCCGCTCGCTTACCTTTCCGCCCGACTTTGTCTGGGGTGTTTCCACCAGTGCCTTCCAGATCGAGGGCGCCGCCAAGCTCGACGGCAAAGGCCCGTCCATCTGGGATCGCTTCTGCGAGCAGCCCGGCGTGATTGCCGATGCCAGCAACGGTGACATCGCTTGCGACCACTACCACCGCTGGGCCGACGATCTGGACCTGATCCGGGATCTGGGCGTCGATGCCTACCGCTTCTCGATCTGCTGGCCGCGCGTCCAACCGATGGGTCACGGCGCATGGAACGAGAAGGGGCTGGATTTTTACGAGCGCCTCATCGATGGCATGCTGGCTCGGGGCCTGCAGGCCCATGCCACGCTGAACCACTGGGATCTGCCACAGGGCCTGCAGGATCAAGGCGGCTGGCATGCGCGCAGTACGGTGGATCATTTCGTCGAGTACGCGCTGATGATCCAGCGCCGTTTCGGCGACCGCCTCTCCTCCATCGTCACCCATAACGAACCCTGGGTAGCCGCCATGCTCGGCCATCATCAGGGCATCTTCGCCCCCGGCATCAAGGACGAAGCCCACGCCATCCAGGTATCGCATCACCTGCTGCTCAGCCATGGCCGTGCCGTTCAGGCGCTGCGTGCCGAGGGCACCCAGGCCAAGCTGGGCATCGTGCTGAATCTTGCCCCCATGCACCCGGCCACGCACAGCGAGGCCGACCGCGCCAAGGCGCGCCTCGAAGATGGCAAGCTGCTCCGCTGGTATACCGACCCGCTATGCCACGGCCACTACCCCGCCGATGTACTGGCCGCGCTGGGTGACAAGGCACCTGTCGTCCACGCAGGTGATATGGACGATATCCGTCAGCCCATCGATTTCCTCGGCGTGAACTACTACTCGCGCTCGGTACAGAGTGCCGACGGCCACTGGGATCCTAAAGCCGCCGGCAAGGAAGTCAGCGAAATGGGCTGGGAAGTCTACCCCGCCGGCTTGACTGAGCTCTTGCAGCGTCTGCACCGTGACTACCCGATGCTGCCCAGCCTGTGGATCACCGAAAACGGCGGTGCCTTCCCTGATCCCTGGGTGGGTGGACAGGTGCAGGACGAAGCACGGGTGCGCTATCTGCAAGACCATATCGCCGCCGTGCGCATCGCCATCGATAGCGGCGTGCCGGTGGGCGCCTATATGGTGTGGAGCCTGATGGACAACTTCGAGTGGGCTTCGGGCTACGAAAAGCGTTTCGGCATCGTGCATGTGGACTACGCCACCCAGCAACGCACCCTCAAGGACAGCGCACTCTGGTATCGCGCCTTCCTGCAACGCCAGCATCAAGGAGCCTGACATGGCCCAACTTACGCTTCGCGGCATGCACAAGCGCTATGGCGACACCCACATCATCAAGGGCATCGACCTGGATGTGCGCGATGGCGAGTTTCTGGTCTTTGTCGGCCCTTCCGGCTGCGGCAAAACCACCACCTTGCGGATGATTGCCGGGCTGGAAGATATCAGCGAGGGGGAATTGCAGATCGATGGGCAGCGCGCCAACGATCTCCGTCCCGCCGACCGCGGCGCCGCCATGGTGTTCCAGAGCTACGCGCTTTATCCGCACATGACGGTGGCGGAGAACATGGGTTTTGCGCTCAAGATGGCCGGCGTGCCCAAGGCCGAGCGCGAAGCACAGGTGCGACGCACCGCCGACACCTTGCGCCTCACCGAGCTGCTGGATCGCCGCCCCGCCCAGCTCAGCGGCGGCCAGCGCCAGCGTGTGGCCATCGGCCGCGCCATTGTGCGCAAACCCAAGGTGTTCCTGTTCGACGAACCGCTATCGAATCTGGATGCCTCGCTGCGGGTGGACATGCGCATCGAACTGGCACGGCTGCACAAGCAGCTTGGCGCCACCATGATCTATGTCACCCACGACCAGACCGAGGCCATGACACTGGGCGACCGGATTGCCGTGTTCCATCAGGGCCGCATCGAGCAGATCGGCTCGCCGCTAAGCCTGTATGAGCGCCCGGCGACCACCTTTGTGGCCAGCTTCATCGGCTCGCCCCGTATCAATCTGATCCCCCACCCCGAAGCCGATGCCCCGGCCGCCTACCGGCAACTGTGGGACAGCCTGAGCGCTACCCTGCCCGCCCAGACCCACACCATCGGCATCCGCCCGGAACACCTGCAACTGGCCGACCCGCATCAGGCTGGCATCCCCGCGCAGGTAGAGCTTGCCGAGCATCTGGGCGACATCACGCTGATCCATGCACGCGTCGAGGGGCTGGCCGGCACGGTCGTGCTCAAGCTCGGCGAGGCGGGGCGTCATCTCAGCCATGGCGCAGCCTTGCAACTGGCCGTACAAACCGCGCATGTGCACGGCTTCGACGCCGCAGGGCAACGCCTGGCCGATTGAGCCACACTTGGCGTTAACCCATCGCTACTCCATGAAACAAGGGCTCTTGCTTGCGCAGGAGCCCTTGTTTCATCCGGGATATGCCTAGGGGCGTGCCTGATAGACGCGGGCGTGCTCGATCTCGAACTGGATCGGGAAGATGCTGTCGTCCACGGCACCGCCCAGATCACCGCCAATGGCGATATTGAGGATCAGGTATTGCGGCCGGTCGAAGGGCCACTGGTTCACGCCCGTACCGGCGTTGACGTAGCGGAAATGCTCAACCCCATCAATGCCGAAGCGGATGTCGTTGGTGGTCCACAGCATCTGGTAGTTATGGAAGGCCCCGCAGGCGTCCGGCACCTGGGTTGCCGCCCCCTTGCCGTTGCCGCCAGAACCGCTGGTGGTATGGACGGTGCTAAATACCTTGGTCGGCTCATGGCCGATCTGCTCCATGATGTCGAGCTCGCCCGCCGCAGGCCACTCACCATTGCCCAGCATCCAGATCGCCGGCCAGCTGCCCTTGCCGCAAGGCAGCTTGGCACGCACCTCCACAAAACCATAAGTCCACTGCGCCTTGCCTTGGGTAAACAGGCGTGCCGAGCTGTATTTCTGGCCACCGTAATCGGGCATCGTCGTCAGGCTTTCCTTGCGCGCCGTGATGATCAGCTTGCCATCACGCACCACGCTGTTCTCCGCCCGCGCGCGGCTGTAATACTGCAGCTCGCGGTTATGCCAACCCAGTGCATTGCGGCCCGTGTCGTAATCCCAGCGGCTGGCATCCGGCAGACCTGGTACATCGAACTCATCCGCCCAGACCAGCTGATAGTTGGCCGGCACGGTCAGCGGTGTCGGTGCAGGTGCCGGAACGGGCGCAGGTACGACGGGGGCGGAGGTGCCGCCATCGGCACAGCCCGCCAGCAGCAGGCTCAGGACATATACAGCAGTGGACTTGGGCGGGTGCATGGTTGTCTCTCTATCTGGTTTTTATGGAGACACTCATTGTAATGAAACCGCTTTCACAAACAAGTAGAACCCAGCACCAACTGGCAGATTGCAAGGCGCATCCATCCCTGTTTCAAGCAGAAAACCATCACCGCTGCTTGCATTAATTCCACATTTCCATTAATTTGGAATTATGGAAAACAAAACTGCCGTCAATCTGCTTGGCGCCCTGGCCCAGGAAACCCGCCTCGCCATCTTCCGCCTGCTGGTGCAGCAAGGCCCGAATGGCCTGCCAGCCGGCAAGATCGGCGAGCAGCTCGATCTCGCACCCGCCACGCTCTCATTCCACCTCAAGGAACTGAGCCACGCCGGGCTTGCACAGGCACGCCAGGAAGGCCGCTTCATTTACTACTCGGCCGACTTTGCCGCCATCAATGCCCTGCTGGGTTTCCTGACCGAAAACTGCTGTGCCGGTAGTCAGTGCGATACCGACGCCAACGCAAAAACCTGCTGCTGAACCCGAAAGGACATCACCATGAAACGCCTGCATGTTCACATCTCGGTTGACGACCTCACCGCCAGCATCCGCTTCTACAACGCCCTGTTCGCTGCCGAGCCTACGGTCAGCAAGCCCGACTACGCCAAATGGATGCTCGATGATCCGCGCGTGAATTTCGCGATCTCGACGCGCTCGGCCAAGCACGGCGTCAACCATCTCGGCATCCAGGTCGATAGCGCTGAGGAGCTGGACGAGATCGCCGCGCGCGCGCAACAAGGCCAGCTACACGCCATCGCCGAACCTGGCGCCCAGTGCTGCTACGCGCAATCGAACAAACACTGGATCACCGACCCCCAAGGGGTGGTCTGGGAGGCCTTCCACTCGATGGGGGAGGTCGCCGTCTACGGCAACACCCCCGAAACCGGCGACAGCTGCTGCGCCCCGGCAGCCAAGCCGCGCATCAAACTCGGCGAAGCCAGTTGCAGCACAGGCACTGGTTGCTGTTGAACCCGATTTCCCACCTAGCCCCAAGCCCAAGACCATGAGCGACAAAATCTACAACGTACTGTTCCTGTGCACGCACAACTCGGCGCGCAGCATTCTCTCCGAAGGCCTGCTGAACCAGATCGGCCAAGGCCGCTTCAAGGCATACAGCGCCGGCAGCATGCCCTCGGGCAAGGTCAACCCGTTTGCATTGGCCACGCTGGAGAAGCTGGGTATCGACACCACCGGCATGCGCAGCAAGACGTGGGATGAGTTTGCCGAAGCCGGGGCACCGCAGATGGACTTCATCTTCACCGTCTGCGATAACGCCGCCGGCGAAGTCTGCCCGATCTGGCCCGGCCACCCGACCACGGCACACTGGGGCTTTGCCGACCCCTCGGCCACCGAGGGCGACGATGCCGCCAAGCTGGCCGCCTTTGCTCACACGGCCAGCCTGATCAGCAACCGTCTGCGCCTGTTCACCAGCCTGCCGATCGACAAGCTCGACAAATTGGCACTCAAGGCCGAGTTGCAGCGGCTGGCGCAATCGTGAGCTACAGCCTCTCTCGTCGCCTTGTCGCCGAGGCGCTGGGCACCGCCTTCCTGCTGGCCTGCGTGGTGGGTTCAGGCATCATGGCCGAGCGCCTGTCAGGCGGGAACACCGCCTTGGCACTGCTGGCCAATGCCATCGCGACAGGCGGCGGCTTGATTGCGCTGATCCTTGCGTTCGGCGGTATCTCGGGCGCGCATTTCAACCCGGCAGTCTCGCTGAGCCTGTGGTGGCGGCGCGAGCTTGAGGGCCGTGAGCTGCTGCTGTATGTCGGCGCACAGGTCATCGGTGCCTTTGCGGGGGTCATTGCCGCCCATGCCATGTTCGGTGAGCCCGCGGTGTTCGCTTCGCAGCATGCACGCACCGGTATCAGCCAGTGGTGGAGCGAGTTTGTGGCCACCTTCGGCCTGCTGGCGGTCATCTTCGGCACAGCCCAGCAGCGACCCGCGGCCGTGCCCTACGCGGTGGCGGGCTACATCGTCGCCGCCTACTGGTTTACCGCCTCCACCTCGTTTGCCAACCCGGCGGTGACCTTGGCTCGAGCTGCCAGCGATACCTTTGCCGGCATTCGACCCATCGATGCGCCCCTGTTCATCATCGCGCAACTGGCCGGCGCAATGGCCGCCACGATGGTATTCGGCTGGCTGGTGAAACCCGAGGCAGCGGCAGCGCAGCCACAAGCTGAAGCACAGCGCCGATCTGCCTGATTGGACCAAGCAAGAAAAAGGGGATGCCTGAGCATCCCCTTTTTCATTGGCGTAACGCGAGATATCAGCCCAGCACCATCACCGCATCCGCTTCCACCAGCGCGCCCTTGGGCAGCGCAGCCGCCTGGATCGCCGCGCGGGCGGGGTAAGGCGCGTGGAAGTACTGGCCCATGATTTCGTTGAGCAGCGCAAAGTTGCTCAGATCGGTCACGAACACGCCCAGCTTGACGATGTCCTTGAGGTCGCCGCCCGAAGCACGGCATACCGCGCGCAGGTTCTCGAACACGCGGTGCGCCTGCGCCTCGAAGCCTTCGAGCATTTCACCCGAGGTCGGCTCCAGACCGATCTGGCCCGACAAGTAAACGGTGTTACCCACCTTTACAGCTTGCGAATAGGTACCCACGGCCTTGGGGGCGTGGTCGGTATGGATGATCTGTTTGGTCATGATGTGCTCGCTCGGGAAAAGGTAGGGGCCTTGATATCAACCCGGATCTGGTCCATCGCCCTGCGCCTGCTCGCCCGGCCATCTGACGAGTGCGGGTGGACCCATGCCCGCTATTGTCCCGGTTCGGCCCGAGCCTGCAAAGTGGTCCACCGTACGTCGGCCAGATCAAGATGAAGGCGAGCCATCGCTTGACGCCATAGAAGATTGATACTTTAATTTCAGTAACGACAGAAATAACGGAAACAGCATCATGCAACTCGGCCCGACCATGCAGAAATACATCCTCCACTGGGGCGAAATGGGCACCCGCTGGGGCGTCAACCGGACAGTGGCGCAGATCCATGCCCTGCTGTTCCTCAGCAACACCGCCCTGCATGCCGAAGAAATCGCCGACACCCTGGGTGTGGCCCGCTCCAATGTCAGCACCAGTCTCAAAGAGCTGCAAAGCTGGGGGCTGATCCGCGTGCACCATGTACTGGGCGATCGCCGCGATCATTTCAGCGCTCTGCAGGATGTCTGGGAAATCTTCCGCATCATCATGGAAGAGCGCAAGAAGCGGGAGCTCGACCCGACATTGACCGTGCTGCGCGAATGCTCGCTGGATGCAGGCAGCGATCAGCAACTCGATGCCGCAACCCGCGCCCGCATGGACGAAGTCCTCATGTTCCTGGAGCTGCTGATGCACGCCTACGATGACTTCAAAGGTCTGCCCCCGGCAACCTTGCAGCGCTTTCTCAAGATGGGGGGCAAAGTCGCCCGCTTCCTTACCGACGAACCCGGCTGAATCACTAGGAGACCGTCATGCCTGCCGCACCCGTACTGACCCTGTTCTACGACAGCCTTTGCCCGCTGTGCGATGCCGAAATGACACGGCTGCGCCGGGCCGATCGCCTCGGCCGACTGGCCTTCATCGATATGCAGGCGGCGGGCTTTGATGCGGCGGACTACGGCACCACTTGGGCGGCCATGGATGCAGAACTGCATGGCCTGCGCGACGATGGCCGCATGCTCATTGGCATTGATTGCATCGCCGCCGCCTACACCGCGGTTGGCAAGGCCTGGCTGGTATGGCCACTACGCCTGCCGTTTGCCCGCCCCGCGTGGCAGGCAGCCTATCGCTGGTTTGCACGCAACCGTTACCGGGCGAGCCGATGGCTGGGTTATCGCTGTCCGGACGGTGTATGCAGTGCACGCTATCGCTGATGCTTTTTAGCCATTACTTTCTGTTCTTACAGAAATAACCGCAGGAGAATATCATGCATGCCTTGACCGTGTTTGCGATTGAAATCATCGCCTCGCTGCTGCTGAGTCTGCTCGTGGTGGTCTATCTGCGTGATGTGCTGCAGGCACTACTGGCCGAGGCCTGCCCCCGCACCGGCGGCGCCTTCTGGATCAAGATCCTGGCGCTCCTGCAGTTCATGGCACCGCTGATGCTGGTGGTCTGGCGAGCCGACCTGAATCCGCACGCCAATCTGGCCGTCGAACTCAAGCAAGCTTTCCTGTGGATGCTGATCGGTCACTGTGCGGCTCTGCTGGTGCTGGCACGTACAGTCTGGCGGCGCTTGGTCGCGGTATCGCCACTCCCCGGTGCCAGCGCATGAACATCCTGCTCACCGGCGCCAGCGGCCTGATCGGTACCGCCTTGCTGGCGCGGCTGCTGGAACAGGGTCACCGGGTGCGGGCCGTGTGCCGGCACCCGCCAGCCCAGCCCCACCCAAACCTGCAGTGGCGGGCCGTCGACCTGCAGACCCACTGCGCGGTGGCCGATTGGGTACCACTGCTCGATGGCGTCGACTGTGTGATCAACACAGCCGGTCTGTTCACCGAGTCACCAGGGCAATCCTTCGCCGCCCTCCATGTCGCGGCACCGCTGGCGCTGTTTACCGCAGCCAGCGAAGCCGGCATACGCCGCATCCTCCAGGTGTCGGCGCTGGGTGCTGACTCGCACGCCGCTGTGGATTACTGGCGTAGCAAGGGCGAGGCCGACGCCCGCTTGATGGCCCTGCCCGTTGACTGGCTGATCGTACGCCCTTCATTGGTGTACGCCGATCACGGCGCAAGCAGCCAGCTGTTCCGCCAGCTTGCCACCTTGCCCATACTGGCGGTGCCCGCCGGAGCAGGCCCGGTGCAACCGATCCACCTGGATGACCTGATCGCTCTGCTACTCGCGCTTATCGACCCCGCCCAACCCGGCCGGCGGATCATCGATGCGGTGGGCGCAGCGTCTTTACCGCTGGCGGATTACCTGCAAGCCCTACGCAAGGGCATGGGCATGCGACCGGCACGGGTCTGGTCCGTACCCGCTTGGTGTTGCGCGCTCGCCGTCAGACTGGCACCAGCACACAGCCTGCTCAGCCCGCAAAGCCTGCACATGCTGCGCCACGCGCGTGCTGCCAATCCCCAGCCTTGTGCGCAGCTGCTCGCCCGACCGCTGCAGCCCGCCGCCCACTTTGCCCGACCGCACCTGCGCGGCGGCGCCGTGATCGCCACCTGGCAGTGGCTGCTGATCGCCTCGCTGGCCTTTGTATGGTTATGGACGGTCTGGGCATCCTGGCGCTCCAGCCCGATCGGCTTGCAACTGCTGGCAGACGCCGGGCTGCCCGCCGGCTGGCAAGGGCCCGCACTCTACGCCGGCATCGGTCTGGATTTCCTGCTGGGCGTGCTGACACTCACCCACCCGAGCCGACGACTCTGGCAGGTGCAACTGGGCCTCGTGCTCGCCTACACGGTCTATATCAGCCTGACCCTGCCAGACCAGTGGCTGCACCCTTTCGGCCCGATCAGCAAGAACCTGCCTATCCTGGCGCTGCTGGGTGTGCTGATCGCCCTCTCTCCCACCCCCAGCAAGGCACGCTGACGATGGAATATCTCCTGCTCAAGTGGCTGCACATCCTCTCGGCCACCCTCATGGTCGGCACTGGCTTTGGCACGGCTTTCTATCTGTTCGTCACCAACCGCAGCGGCAATGTGCAAGCCATTGCCGTCGTCAGCCGCTGGGTGGTGCGGGCCGACTGGTGGTTCACCACGCCGTCAGTGATCTTCCAGCCGATATCGGGGCTGTGGATGGCGCATCTGGCGGGCTGGCCCACCAGCAGCAGCAGCTGGATCACCGTATCGCTGGCGTTGTATGCACTGGCTGGCGCCTGCTGGCTGCCCGTGGTCTGGCTGCAACTACGCATGCGCGATATGGCCCAGATCGCCGCACGCGATGGCACAGCCCTGCCCGCACGCTACTGGCGTTATGAACGCATCTGGACCGCGCTGGGCTTCCCCGCGTTTGGGGGCTTGATGGTGGTGTACTGGCTGATGGTCAGCAAAGCCACGCTGTACTGAACGCCGCGGCCTCAGCCCAGAAACAGCTGCAACAACTGGTTCTGGTAACGCCGCCCCTGCTCGGTCGGTTTGATCTCGCGGAAGTCGCGCGTGATCAGGCCAAGGCGTTCGGCTTCGTTGAGTGCAGTTTCCATCGTGTTCAGCGGCAAGCCGGTGCGTTCACTGAATAGCGCCACCGGGAAGCCATCGCTCAGGCGTAGCGCGTTGAGCATGAATTCAAACGGCAGCTCAGCCAGGTCGACCGCTTCATCGATCTGCGCGGCGTTACCTTCGGCCACGGCCTTGAGATAGGCCGCCGGCTGCTTGTAGCGCGCCTGACGGATCACCTTGTCGGGAAAGCTCAGCTTGCCGTGCGCGCCGGCACCGATACCCACGTAATCGCCAAACTGCCAGTAATTGACGTTATGCCGCGCACGGTGGCCGGGGCGGGCGTAGGCGCTGGTTTCATAGTGGTCGAAACCGGCGGCGAGCAGGCGAGCCTCGATGGCGTCGTGCATGCTGGCGGCGGTGTCGTCATCGGGCAGTTCGGGCGGGTAGCGGTAGAACCAGGTATTCGGTTCCAGCGTCAGGTGGTAGCAGCTCAGGTGCGTAGGCGCGAAGCTCAGTGCGGTGTCCACATCAGCTAAGGCCTGTTCGATGCTCTGGCCCGGCAGCGCAAACATCAGGTCGAGGTTGAAGGTATCGAAGGTCTCGGCAGCCAGCGCAGCGGCGCGGCGTGCTTCGTCGGCATCGTGGATGCGGCCGATGGCCTTGAGGTGTTCGGCATTGAAGCTCTGGATCCCGATCGACAGCCGGTTGATGCCGGCGGCACGGTAACCCTTGAACTTGTCGGCCTCCACCGTGCCCGGGTTGGCTTCGAGCGTGATCTCGGCATCGGGCAGTAGTTTGACACGCGCGCGGATGCCGGCCAGCAGTGTGTCCATGGCCTCCGGCGAAAACAGGCTGGGTGTGCCGCCACCCATGAAAATCGTGTGGATGGGCCGGCCCCAGAACAGCGGCAGGCTGTGTTCGAGATCGCGCAGCAGCGCTTCCACATAGCCGGCTTCGTCCAGCCCACCCTTGGCTTCGTGCGAGTTGAAATCGCAATAAGGGCATTTGCGCACACACCAGGGGAAATGGATATACAGCGCCAGCGGCGGCAGCGCCGTGAGGCCCCAGTTGCTGCGGCTGACCGGTTGCAAGGCGGGCGTGGGCTTGCCGGCCGGCAGCTGCTGGATCGGGATGCTCATAAGGTACTCAGGGCTTGCCGTAGGGGTTGATCAGCTCGTCCACCATGCGGTGCAGCGCCTCGCGCATCTGCGCTTCGTTCACTTCCATCAACAGGCCATCCTCGAAGGCGTCCTGCGTCATCTGGCGAATCTCGTCGAGATTCTCTTCCATGACCTTGACCTTCTCGAAGCAGCTCACCACGGCGCCGTCGTCCTTGAGCCATTTGGGCCAGGGGCTGCTCATAGTCCGTCTTCCCGCAACTTGGCCAGCAGCGCCGCCAGTGCGCGGCCGCGATGGCTGATGGGGTTCTTCTCGTCAGGCGTCAGCTCGGCCACAGTTTTGCCCAGCGCCGGCACCCAGAAGTGCGGGTCGTAACCGAAGCCTTCGCTGCCGCGCGCCTCGGCAATCACTTCACCATCGAAGCGGCCCTCGGCGATCAGCGGCCGCGGGTCGTCAGCGTGACGGACCAGCACCAGCACGGCGTAATAGAACGCGCGCTTGTCGCTATGTGCCGCCAGATCATGGATCAATTTGGCGTTGTTATTGGCGTCGGACTTGGGTTCGCCCGCATAGCGGGCCGAGTACACGCCCGGTGCGCCACCGAGGACCGGCACGCAGATGCCCGAATCGTCCGCCAGGGCCGGCAGGCCGGTTGCGCGCGCGGCGTGGCGTGCCTTGGCCAGCGCGTTCTCGACAAAGGTCGCGTGCGGCTCGTCCGCCTCGCTCACGCCAAGCTGGCTCTGCGGGATGACTTCGATATCTACCGTGGCCAGCAGGCGGCCGAATTCCTTGAGCTTGCCGGCGTTATTGCTGGCGAGGACGAGTTTTTTCATGGTTGTTCCTGCGTAGAAGCGGAAGACTCGGCGGGGCGCGCCGCCTTTAATGCAGCGGCAAACTCATCGGGCTTGGGCAGGCCGAACCAGCGCACCTCGCCCGAGGTACTGACCACCTTGATGCCGCGATTGAAGCCCGGATTGAAGCTGCCGCCATGGACCTCGCCCTCGGCCAGGGTGCGATAAGGCCGGCGGGGCTGATCCGGCAAGGGCAGTACCTCGGCACTGGCAATCTGGTCCAAGGGTAACGAACCCGTGCGACCCAGATGACCTTGCCCCCAGCGCCAGTACAGTGCGCCTTCGGCCACCCACAGGCGGTAAGCAAAGCGTGGCAGCAGCCACCAGCCCGGCAAGGGCAGGCATAGCAGGTACACCCAGGACCAAGGCTGCCCCAGCCAGCGCTGCACGGCCCAGCCGCCCAGTACCAGCAAGACAACCACGGCCAGGGCCGGCGGCCAGACCGACCACTGGCTCAGGGCGTTGGCGGTTTGCCGCATCAGTATTTTTTCCTCAGTTTCATCCGGTCGCCCTCGTGCTGGACATGCAGCTGACTGAGCACGCTCATGCCCACCAGCGCCACCGCCGGGAAGTTACCGTCTGTGATGACCGCGTCCACGTTGTAGAGCGGAATCCCTTCAATGCGAACCAGATCAACCTTCATACGCCAAGCCTGCCTGACGCCCTGTGCTGTGCTCAGCGTCACGGGCTGGCGGCGATCCGGTTTGATACCCAAGGAGGCCGCGTGCACCGACGATAGCGACAGGAAGGTGGCGCCCGTATCAATCAGGCCGCGCACGCCACCGCCATTGATGCTGACCTGGGCGATGAAATGCCCGCCGCCTGCATCGTAAAGCACGGCCTCGCGCACACTGCCGCCCTCACCACCACCGGGCGCGAAGAAGCTTTGGCCCAGCGCCACCGTCTTTCGCTTGCCAAGAATCTCGAATACGGCCGCATCAGCGCTCACCGAAATCAGCTTCACGCCCTCGCGGCTGCTGCCGACCACCATGGTCACCGGCTTGTCACCAAACGAGACCGAGGCCTTGTTGCCCATGGTGGCCAACAACACCGGTTCGGCCGCGAATAGCGGCAGGCTCATCAGCAGGGCAAGCAAAGTGCGCATGGTGTCAGGCCTGGATCAGATGGCGCGGGTTTTCGACCTCGGCCAGCGCCGCGTCGAGGATGCCGATATCGTTGGCGGCCAGCAGCTTGCTGTCGCTGAGCACTCGCCGCCAGCTCCGCGCACCCGGCTTGCCCTGGTACAGCCCCAGCACGTGGCGGAGGATATGCTTGGGCAGGCTGCGCCCATCCATCATGCGCTCGGCTATGTAGGGCTTGAGCGCCATGGCGACCTCGGCGCGGCTGCGCACCGGGCTGTCGTCACCGTAGTAACGCGCGTCCACTTCGGCGAATTGGTAAGGGTCGTGATATGCCATGCGGCCGATCATCACGCCATCCACATGCGCCAGTTGGGCATCGACCTCATTCCAGTCGGCCAGACCGCCATTGAGGATGATTTCCAGCTGCGGGAAATCGCGCTTGAGGCGGTGCACATAGTCATACTTGAGCGGCGGAATCTCTCGGTTTTCCTTGGGCGAGAGGCCCTTGAGGATGGCATTGCGGGCGTGCACGATGAACACCTCGCAGCCGGCCTCCGCCACCGCGCCGACAAAATCGCGCAGGTATTCGTAATGCTCGATCTCGTTGATGCCGATGCGATGCTTGACCGTGACCGGAATGCTCACCGCATCGCGCATGGCTTTCACGCAATCGGCCACCAGCTGCGGCTCGGCCATCAGGCAGGCGCCGAAGGAGCCGTTTTGGACGCGCTCGCTGGGGCAGCCGACGTTGAGGTTGACCTCGTCATAGCCCCAGTCGGCCGCCAGTTTGGCGCAGGTGGCCAGATCGGTCGGCTCCGACCCGCCGAGCTGCAAGGCGACCGGGTGCTCGCAATCCGAAAAATCCAGAAAACGGCGCTGATCACCATGGATGATCGCCCCCGTCGTCACCATCTCGGTGTACAGCCAGGTATGGCGCGTGATCTGGCGCAGGAAATAGCGGTAGTGCCGATCGGTCCAGTCCAGCATCGGGGCCAGACACACGCGGCGGGAAGGTGAGACGCTCATGCTCAACCCGCCAGAGCGGCTTTCTGGATCGCGACCAACTCATTGATACCTGCCTCGGCCAGCGCCAGCAGCGCATTCATCTCGTCGCGGCTGAACGGCGTGCCCTCGGCCGTGCCTTGCAGCTCCACGAAACCACCCGAGCCGGTCATCACCACATTCATGTCGGTATCGCAGCCACTGTCTTCGATGTAATCGAGATCCAGCACGGTCTGGCCGTTGACGACGCCGACCGACACCGCAGCCACATGCTCACGGATCGGGTTGGCCGCCAGCTTGCCCTCGCGCAGCAGACCGCTGATGGCGTCGTGCAGCGCCACGAACGCGCCGGTAATACTGGCGCAGCGGGTGCCGCCGTCGGCCTGGATCACATCGCAATCAATGGTGATCTGGCGCTCGCCCAGCGCTTTCATATCGACCACGGCGCGCAGGCTGCGGCCGATCAGGCGCTGGATTTCCTGGGTACGGCCGCTCTGCTTGCCGCTGGCGGCTTCGCGCTTCATGCGGCTGTTGGTGGAACGCGGCAACATGCCGTATTCGGCGGTGACCCAGCCTTCGCCCTTGCCCTTGAGAAAGGGCGGTACGCTTTCTTCCACCGAAGCGGTGCAGATGACCTTGGTGTCACCCATCTCGATCAGGACTGAGCCTTCGGCATGACGGGTGAACTGGCGGGTGATGCGGACAGCGCGGAGCTGCTGGGTTTCACGGCCGGAGGGGCGCATGGCGATACCTTTGCAAAATCAAGGCGCTAAGTATACCGCAGGCGTCAAGCAGGGCCGGAGAGTGAGGACACGCCGATCCAGGCGCAGGGTGCATGCACCCTACGATCCAGGTCCAACCCTACTTCGAATACTTGTTGATGGTGTCCTGAATCTCGCGGATCGCAGCCTCGATATCCGACTCGGTGATTTCCTTGCTTTCCTTGAGCGTCTTGTCGGCCGCCAGAGTGCTCAGGCGCAAGGTGATTTCGCCGTCGGCGAGCTTGTTGGTCGAGAGGCTGTCGTTGCTGCTGGCATCGTCGTCCTCGTGCCAGTTGATGGCCACACCGGTCAGGTTATCGCCATGCGCGCCGCCCCGTGATTCGGCCCGGTCCAGCATCTGGGGCAGCGAGTACAGGGCGGGATAGCCGGTCAGCATCTGCGCCAGCTCGTCGCTCTCCATATGGCCCCACAGGCCGTCGGTACACAGCAGTACCGAATCACCGTCGAGCAGCGGCACCTTGCCGCCGGTTTCCACATCGGGCGGGAAAATCGAGCCCAGGCAGTTGTAGATCTTGTTCTTCTCGGGATGGCGCTCGGCCTGCTCCGGGGTGAGCTGACCCAGATCGACCATCTGCTGCACCTTGGAGTGATCGCGCGTGCGGCTCAGCACCTTGCCGGCGCGCACATGGTAGAGCCGCGAATCCCCTACATGCGCCCAGTAACCCAGGCCATCCTGGATGATGGCCGCCACCACGGTGGTGCGTGGTGTTTCCAGCAAGCTGTGGTTGGCCGCGTAGTTGAGGATGGCGTCGTGACACTTGTTGAAGCCATCGGTAAGGAACTGGTGCGGGTTCTGGATGGTGGGGCGAGCCTTCTTCTGGAACAGCTCGGCCATCAGCTCCACGGTGATCTGCGCGGCGACTTCACCATGCAAATGGCCACCCATGCCATCGGCCACCACCATCAGCAGCGAATCGCGGCTGTAGGAGTAGCACATGCGATCCTGGTTGTACTGGCGCGCGCCGCGGCGGGTTTCCTGATAGATGGTGAATTTCATTTTTGCCCTCCCTTGCCGCCAAGGCGAATTTCCATCTTGCCCAGCTGTACCAGTTTGTTCTTGTAGCCCGATAGCACGCCCGGCTTGGGCAGGGGCTCGCTGGCAATCTCTACCAGCGCTTTCTGTACTTCACGCACGCTTTGCGGGCGTTGCAGGTGATCGAGTGCAAGGCACCAGTCCACCAGCTCCAGCAGGCGTGGTGAATAGCGCCCGGCCCAGAGTTTCTTCACGGACTGGTATTTGTCCTCGCGCTGTCGCGCATCCGCCGCCTGCGGTGCCATGCCGCTCATGCAGGCAAAGATGCTGGCCCCCACCGCGTAGATATCGCTCCACGGGCCGAGCTTGTCGCGATCGCCATACTGCTCGGGCGAGGCAAAGCCCGGCGTGTACATGGGCGTGAAGTTCTTGATCGAGGGAGACAGCGCATCCCGCGCGGAACCGAAGTCCAGCAGCACCGGGCTGCCATCGCGGCGGATATAGATATTGGCCGGCTTGATATCGAGATGCAGCATCTTGTGCAGATGCACTTCGCGCAGACCATTGAGCAGGTGAGCAAACACGTAAAGGATCATGTTCTCCTTCACGCCGCCATCGGTGAGCTGGATTTCCTTCTGCAGGGTACGGCCGCGCTCGTACTCCATCACCATGTAAACGGTATCGTTAGCGCGGAAGAAATTGACCACGCGAACGATATTGGGATGGCGGATCTGCGCCAGCGTCTTGCCTTCTTCGAAGAAGCATTTCATGCCATGTCGGAACAAGGCCATGTTCTCGGCCGAAGTGGCCATGACCTTGTCGCCTTCGTTGCGCAGCACCAGCGCATTAGGCAAGTACTCCTTGATCGCAACCGGCTGATCGGCCTCGTCATGCGCGAGGTAAACGATGGAAAAGCCGCCCGCCGACAATTGCTTGACGACAGTGTAGTTGAGCAGTTGATAGCCCCGTGCGAGGGGTTGGTTGCTGGGCGGCGGCATCAGGGCGCTTGGCGCGGTGTGTTAAGATTCTTGGACTGCCAATGGCCAAAGCACGGCTTATGACATTTGGCTGGTCTGTGGCGCATTGTGGTTTTGCCGTGCCACAAAGTCAAAGCGATGCCATGCCGGCTGTGGTGTTCAGCCCCCTGGATGCCCGCCCACCTCACCCGGAGCCCCCGAATGATCCTGAGCATGACCGGCTATGCCGTTGCCAACCGCGAACTGGCCGGCGGCCTCCTGAGTGTGGAACTGCGCGCCGTCAATCACCGCTTTCTTGATCTGACGCTACGCATGCCGGACGAGTTGCGCGTGCTCGAAAACCAGCTGCGCGAACGGCTCGCCGGGCGCGTATCGCGCGGCAAGCTTGAGTGCCGGATCGGCTTCTCCACCCGAGCCGAAACCCAGCCCAAGCTGCAGCTCAACACCATTCTGCTGCAACAACTGCTGGTGCTGACCCACGAGGCCCGCGCCATTGCACCGCAGGCGGGCGAGCTGCGCATGGGTGAGCTGCTGCGCTGGCCCGGCGTGCTGATTACCGACTCGGTCAGCCCGGATGCCCTGCAAGCCACGGCTATGGAGCTGCTCGATATCGCGCTCGACGATTTCACCGCCACGCGTGGCCGCGAAGGTGAAAAGCTGGCCGCCTCGATGATCGAACGTCTCGACAAGATCGACGCCATCGTCGCCGAGGTGCAGCCCCGCCTGCCCGCCATCGTGGCGGCCTACGATGACAAGATCAAACAGCGCCTGATCGATGCGCTGGGCTCACTGGATGACGACCGGGTACGTCAGGAAGTCGCCCTGTTTGCACAGAAGATCGATATCGCCGAAGAAATCACCCGCCTCGGCACCCATACCAAGGAAGTGCGCCGCATCCTCAAGCAGGGCGGTGCCGTGGGCAAGCGGCTGGACTTCCTGATGCAGGAGCTGCACCGCGAAGCCAACACCCTGGGCGCCAAATCGGCCGCCAGCGAAACCTCGCAGGCTTCGCTGGAACTCAAGGTCCTGATCGAGCAGATGCGCGAACAGGTGCAGAACATCGAGTAATCTGCCTCAAGGCGGCTGAATGCCCTTGACCATTGTGATAACCTGAACAGCAGTGCGAACCGACGGGATGATCCCCATGAGCAAAGGCAAGCTTTTCATCGTTGCGGGCCCCTCGGGCGCGGGCAAGGCCACCCTTGTACGCGCACTGCTGGCCGCCGACTCGAACGTGCAGCTGTCGATCTCGTTCACCACGCGTGCCCCACGCGAAGGTGAAGCAGACGGCCGCGACTACCATTTTGTCAGCCGCGAGACCTTTCTCGCCATGGTGGATCACGGCGACTTCCTTGAGCACGCCGAAGTACATGGCAATCTCTACGGCACCTCGCAAACCTGGATCAACGAGGTCATCGCCAAGGGCCAGGACATCCTGCTGGAGATCGACGTGCAAGGCGCCCAACAGGTCCGTCGCCACTTCGCGGAGGCGGTCGGCATCTTCATCCTGCCACCGAGCGCCGAAGTGCTGGAGCAGCGCCTGCGCAACCGCGGTACCGAGAGCGAAGAGGCCATCCTGCGCCGGCTGGCCAATGCACGCGAAGAGATCAGCCATGTCGGCGAGTTCAATTACGTGATCATCAATGAACACATCGATCAGGCCGTGCGCGACATCATCGGCATCGTCCGTGCCGAGCGCTGCCACTTTGCCTCTCAGGCCGTGCGCCACAACGCCCTGATCAACGCCCTGCAGAAGGGTTAGCACGGCGACCCGCCGTCACCGAACGCCTCACCGAACACCATTCAGTACCACGGCCGGCAACAGTCGGCCGGATATCACCGGAGTAAAGCATCATGGCCCGTATTACCGTTGAAGATTGTCTGGATCGCATCCAGAACCGTTTTGACCTGACCCTGTCGGCTGCCTACCGCGCCCGCCAGATCGCCAACGGCTCCACGCCGCTGGTAGATGAAGTGGGCCGTGACAAGCCCACCGTGCTGGCCCTGCGCGAGATCGCCGCCGGCAAGATCGGCATCGAAATCCTGCAACGCACCCGCAGCTGATTGCGCGGGGCAGCAGGCAAAGCGGGCCCCTGGCCCGCTTTTTTGCCTCTTGCCCACCCGGATTGCCCACCATGGTCGAAGCCGCCGACCTGCCCGTACCCGAAGCCTACGCCCAGCAAGTGGCGCGGGATGCGAACATCCTGCTCGCCAAGGCCTCTGCTTACCTCAAGGCCGAGGATATCCCCCTGCTGGAGGCAGCATTCCGCTTCAGCGCCGAATGCCACCAGACCCAGTTCCGCCAGAGCGGTGAGCCCTATATCACCCACCCGTTGGCCGTAGCCGACATCCTGGCCGACCACCATCTCGACACCCAGGCGCTGATGGCCGCCTTCCTCCACGACACGATGGAGGACACCGGCGTTACCAAGCTCGAACTCAGCGACCGCTTCGGCAAGCATGTGGCCGAACTGGTCGACGGCCTCTCCAAGCTCGAAAAGCTGGAATTCCAGAGCAAGGAAGAAGCGCAGGCAGAGAACTTCCGCAAGATGCTGATGGCCATGGCGCGCGACGTACGCGTCATCCTCGTGAAGCTGGCCGACCGTCTGCACAATATGCGCACGCTCGATGCCGTGCGGGAAGACAAGCAAAAGCGTATCGCCGCCGAAACGCTGGAAATCTACGCGCCCATCGCCAACCGCATCGGCCTGCATGCCATCTACCAGGAGCTGGAAGACTGGGGCTTCCGCTACCTGCACCCCAAGCGCTACGAGGTGCTCAACAAGGCGCTCAAGTCGGCGCGCGGCAACCGCCGTGAGGTGGTCGGCAAGATACTCGATGCGATCAAGCAGAAACTCGCGGACGCCAAGATCAACGCCACCGTATATGGCCGCGAAAAGCACCTCGCCAGCATCCACAAAAAGATGCACGAAAAGCATCTGAGCTTTTCCGAAGTGCTCGATATCTACGGCTTCCGCGTGATTGTGGACGATGTCTCCACCTGCTATCTGGCACTGGGGGCACTGCACGGGCTGTACAAGCCGCGTCCCGGCGCCTTCAAGGATTACATCGCCATCCCCAAGCCCAACGGCTACCAGAGTCTGCACACGGCACTGACCGGCCCCTACGGCACCCCGATCGAGGTACAGATCCGCACTCACGACATGCACAAGGTGGCGCAAGCCGGCGTGGCATCGCACTGGATGTACAAGTCCGGCGACGAAAGCTTTGGCGATGTGCAGCAAAAGACCCACCAGTGGCTGCAATCGCTGCTGGAAATCCAGTCCATGTCAGGGGATTCGGTCGAGTTTCTTGAACACATCAAGGTCGATCTCTTCCCCGGTGAAGTCTATGTCTTCACCCCCAAGGGCAAGATCCTCACCCTGCCCCAAGGCGCCACCACGGTGGACTTTGCCTATGCCGTCCACTCGGATGTCGGCAACCGCTGCATCGCCGCCCGCATCAATTACGACCTGATGCCGCTGCGCACGGTGCTCAAGACCGGCGATCAGGTCGAGATCATCACCGCCACCACGGCACGGCCCAATCCGAACTGGCTCAACTTTGTCGTCACCGGCAAGGCACGCTCGCATATCCGCCACTTCCTCAAAACCATGCGGTATGAGGAAGCCGTGCATCTGGGTGAGCGCCTGCTGGCTCAGGCCGCTCGCGCCCTCATGAACCAGTCCACCGATCTGCCCGAGGAAGCCTGGGATCGCTACCTGCGCGAGAACGCGCCCAGCAAGCGCGAGGAAATCCTCGCCGATATCGGCCTGGGCAAGCGTCTGGGGCTGGTAGTGGCGCAACGCCTGCTGACGCTGGCCGGCCTGTTTGCCGTGGGCGAGGCCAAGTCCGGCCCTATCCTGATTCGTGGCACCGAAGGCGTGGCGGTACAGTTCGCGCGCTGCTGCAACCCGATACCGGGCGACCCCATCATCGGCCTGATCAAACAAGGCCAGGGTCTGGTCATCCATACCCACGACTGCCCGCAGGTCAGCGGGCGCGGTTATAAGCTCGACCCTGACAAGCTGCTCGAAGTCGAGTGGGACGTCCCCGCCGGCAAGCTGTTCGATGTGCAGATCAAGGTACTGGCCATGCATGAGCGCGGCGTACTGGCCCAGATTGCCGCCGCCATCTCCGAAGCCGCCGCCAATATCGAGAACGTACGCATGGATAACGAGGCCGACCGCTACACCGAGATCAGCTTTACCGTTCAGGTCGAAAACCGTCAGCATCTGGCCAAAGTGATGCAATCACTGCGCAGCCTGGAAAGCGTGGTCCGCATCAACCGGCTCAAATCCTGATCCCGTCCTGATCTGCCGCGACATCCGCCGCAACGTTGTAAAATCCCGCCTGTTCCCTCGTTTACCCACCCCGATGATTACCCTCAGCATCAATGGCGAAGCCCGCCAGCTCCCTGCCGGCCTGCCGCTGGATCAGCTTGTGATCGAGCTGGGTCATGCTGGTCGCCGAATCGCGATTGAGCGCAATGGCGAGATCGTGCCCAAGAGCCAGTACGCCGCGACCCACTTGGCCGAGGGCGACAAACTGGAAATCGTGGTCGCAGTGGGCGGGGGCTGAACGTGGTCGACACCACCCTGCATAGCCGCCGCGCCACGCTGGCCGATGTGCCGCTGCTGGCCGAACTCAACCAGCAGTTCAATCACGACGAAGGCCACGGCACCATCGCCAGCCTGAAGCAACTACAAGCCCGCCTGCACGACTGGCTGGCCAGTGGCGAATACGCTGCCGTCCTGTTCGACCACCAGGGTCAGACCGTCGCCTACGCGCTCTATCGCGAGCAGGCCGCCTCCATCAATCTGCGCCAGTTCTTTGTGGCCGGCGATCGCCGCCGCCACGGCCTCGGCCGCCGCGCGCTGGCCCTGCTGTTCAGCGACTACTGGCCAGCCGACAAGCGCCTCAGTGTGGACGTCCCCACCCGCAATGAGCGCGCACTGGCCTTCTGGCGCTCGGTCGGCTTCCTCGATTACTGCACTACCCTGATCATGGCGCCCAAACAGCGCCCCAACCCGGAACAGCGGACCTCCCCATGACGACCTCCCTCACCATTGCCGGTATTGAGTACGGCTCGCGCCTGCTGGTTGGCACCGGCAAGTACAAGGATTTCACCGAAACCCGTGCCGCCATTGATGCCTCCGGCGCCGAGATCGTCACCGTGGCCATCCGCCGCGTGAACCTGGGTCAGGACCCGAACGTACCGAGCCTGCTCGATTACCTGCCGGCCAGCGAATTCACCTACCTGCCCAACACCGCCGGCTGCTATAGCGCCGACGACGCGGTGCGCACCCTGCGTCTGGCGCGCGAGCTGCTCGATGGCCACAAGCTGGTAAAGCTGGAAGTCCTGGGCGACCCGCACACGCTCTACCCGAACGTGATCGAAACCCTCAAAGCCGCCGAAACGCTGGTCAAGGATGGTTTCGATGTGATGGTTTATACGTCCGACGATCCCATCGTCGCCAAGCAGCTCGAAGACATCGGCTGCTGCGCCATCATGCCGCTGGCCAGCCTGATCGGCTCCGGCATGGGCATTCTCAATCCGTGGAACCTCAAGCTCATCATCGACCAGAGCAAGGTACCGGTCATCGTGGACGCCGGCGTCGGCACGGCCTCGGATGCCGCCATCGCCATGGAACTGGGTTGCGACGGCGTATTGATGAACACCGCGATTGCCGCCGCACAAGACCCAATCCGCATGGCCCGCGCCATGAAGCTGGGCGTGGAAGCAGGCCGCGAAGCCTTCCTGGCCGGCCGCATGCCGCGCAAGCTGTATGCCGGTGCGCCAAGTTCGCCCACGGGCGGCATGATCGGCTAAGGCCATGCTGTACTTGGCGTTGGTAATGCTCGGCATGGCCAAACTTGACCAGCATCTGGATCGTCGCTTGGATGCACCGCTGATAGTGGCCATTTTCAGTGCCGGGCAGTTGTTCCTGAAGGGACACCTGCTCGCTGGCCTGCTCGCCGCACCGCTGGCTAGCATGCTTGCCTATGGTCTGTTCCACTTGCTGCGGATATGGGGTGACAGCCTCCTGGCTTGGTTATTTACCCTAATGGTTGGCAGCTTGCTCAGCGCCGCATTGATTACACTGTTCATCCGCCTGCTGATCTAGATCCCGGTCTGTTGATTGCTGACCTCGAAGACTCGCAGCACATTGAAAGAATCACCCATGGAAAACCCCATCCATCGCCATATCCGCAGCTTCGTGCTGCGCCAGGGCCATTTCTCCGAAGCGCAGACCCGCGCCATGGAAGAGGGTGCGCCGCGTTGGGGCATTGAGTACCGGCACGAAATATTGAACCTGGACACCGCTTTCGGTCGCAGCGCACCCAAGGTGCTGGAGATCGGCTTCGGCATGGGTGGGGCTACATCCGAGATAGCGGCGGCGAGGCCGGATACGGATTTTCTCGGCATCGAGGTACATGGCCCCGGCGTGGGCAATATGTACAAGCTGATCGAGGAAAAGCAGCTCAGCAATATCCGCGTGATTCGTCACGATGCGGTCGAGGTGCTCTCGCACATGATTGCCGATGGCTCACTGGACGGCTTCCATCTGTACTTCCCCGACCCCTGGCCCAAGAAGCGCCATCACAAGCGCCGCCTGGTGCAGCCCGACTTCCTGGCCGGCATTGTGCGCAAGCTCAAGCCCGGTGCTTACATCCATATGGCCACCGACTGGGAAGACTACGCGGTGCAGATGCTGGAGGTGCTGTCGGCCAATCCGGATCTGCAGAACACCGCCGAGGGCTACGCACCGCGCCCCGAGTGGCGGCCGCTGACCAAGTTCGAGCAGCGCGGCCTGAATCTGGGCCATGGCGTGTGGGACCTGATGTTTACCCGCCGCTGAGAACCGGCGACTAGAAAACAAAACGGCGCACTTGGCGCCGTTTTTGTTGGGTTGCGCCCACGGGGGGGCCGTATCAGCAATCAACCGCGGTCACCGAGCTTCCCTTGAATCCGGTTGCAGCCTTGCTCAGAGCGGCCTTGGCCGATGCGGGCACCTGACGGATCTGCACGATCTTGCCCTGTGTGTCACCACGCTCACGGACAATCGCCGAGCGTACACCCTTGCCGCGAATCACGTCGAGTCGCCGCTTGGCGGCCTCCTCGCTGGAAAAGAGTCCGAGTGAAATCGCATGATTCCAGCGGCTGCCATCGTTGACCACGAAGAAGTCCTCCACGCCCAAGGCTTTGAGCTCATCGGCCTTCTTCTGGGCGTCGGCCAGATTGGGGCGCTGCGGGATAAACACCCAGTAACGTTTGGGACTATCCGGTTCCGCAGCCTGCACCTTGATTTCACCACCGAGCTTGAGTGCCGCCAGCTGTTTTCGCACATTGGGCAGGTCTTCGGGCAACACACCGCGCCAATCAAAGCAGGCCAATGCGGGCGGCGTCGCGGCGGCGTCCACGGGGATCTCGTCCGGCACCGGGGTATCGGGGAATGCGTCCTCGGTGCCGGGCGGTGTCAGCTCCGGCGTGGTCGCCACCTTGGGCGGCGCCGGAACGACGATCCGGACCTGCTCGGCCTTGACGAGGCGGGATTGCCAGTCCACCGGCGGCGGGGGCTCTACCAGCCGGGTGTAGCCAAAGAACAGCAGATTGGCGAGGATCAGCAGCAGAAATAACCACTTCATGGATTCAGGCGTCCTGTTCGGGCATGTCGCCGGCGCCAAGCTGCGCCAGACCATCCAGCACCAGATTATCAACGGCGATCAAGGGCACGGCCAGTGCTGCTTGCAATTGGGGCGCCAAGACGTCGGCGTCGCCACCGGACAACAATACGGTGGCGGTGCGACCGGTGCGCTGCGACAGGCGCTGCTGCATCTGCAGGATGGCGCCGGTCAGCGCCAGCAGGGCGCCATTCACGATGGCCTCACCCGTGGATCGGGGAAAGTCGACGGCGTCGCCCTCGGGCAAACCCAGATCTGCCGTGCCTTGGGCCAGGGCGGCTCGCATGAGACGAAAACCGGGGACGATGATGCCACCAAGAAAATCCCCCTCGCGGCTCAGCGCATCCACAGTCATGGCGGTACCGGCCATGACGACGACCGTATCGCCAGTGTGATGGCGACGCGCACCCAGCAGGGCCGCCCACCGATCGGCGCCCAAGCGGGCTGGTTCGCGGTAATGGTTACGCAGGCCGCCTTGCTCTGCAGCCGCTTGCAACCAGACGATGGGCAGCGGGGCGAGCAAAGCGGCCAATGCCGCTGCGCGCGCAGGCCCGGCAACATTGCAGCCCACCGCCTTGGCCGGTGCCGGCAAGGCGGCCAATCCGGCCTGCCAAGCGGACAGATCGGCGTAATCCGCCACCCCCTGATGCAAACGGACAGCGCCCTGCTGGAGTGCCCATTTGAGGCGGGTGTTGCCCGCATCGAGCAGCAAGGTGGCGGCGCCGCTCATGCCACCCGCCTCAGGCTCACTTCACCGGCATGCACCCGGCGCTCGCCCCCGGCACACGCAAAGCGCAGCGCACCATCCGGCGCCACCCCCAATGCCACGCCGTCGATTACCTCGCCATTCGTTTGCAGCAATCGTGCCGGGCCACCCTGCATCAGGTGCCGGCGCTCCCACTCATCAACCAGCGGGGCAAACCCCTGGGCTTCAAAGGCCGGCAGGGTCCGCGCCAGCTCGGCCAGCACGGCCGCCAGCAGGCGATTACGCCCCCCCGAGTAACCCAGCAAGGTCAGTGATTGGGCTGGTTGGTCCAGCGAGGCACGCACCGCCTCGGACAAACGCAGGTTCAGGCCTATGCCGATCACCACTGCGGACGGCCCCTCAGACTCCCCCGACAATTCAATCAGGATGCCACCCAGCTTGTCGCCCTGAAGGGTCACGATATCGTTGGGCCACTTGAGGCGTGCATCCGCCACACCCAAGCCTTCCAGCGCTCGTGCGACGGCTAGTCCCACAGCCAGACTGAGCCCTGACAGATCGGCCACACCCAGGTTGAAGCGCCATAGCAGGGAGAACATCAGTGCATCACCCAACTCCCCCTGCCAGCGCCGGCCACGGCGGCCGCGCCCCTGGGTCTGCCGCTCCGCGGCGTACACCAGCCCGCTGGGCGCCCCGTGCTGGGCCGCCTTGAGCAAGGCCGAATTGGTGGAATCGATTTCGGTGTGGACCTGCAGATCGAAATAGCACGCTGCCCCACCCAGCGCCTGCGCCACCGTGGCCTCATCCAGCCAGTCGATCGCGCGCTCCAGCCGATAGCCACGGCCTTTCACCGTCTGGATGGCCGCCCCCTGCTCCGCGGCCGCGCCCAAGGCCAGCGACACACTGGCGCGCGAGATGCCTAGCTCGGCCGCCAGCTCGGTACCAGAGCGAAAGCGGCTGGCGTCGAGCAGTTTGAGCAGCGGGAACGGGTTCATGCGGGCTGGGCGGGTTGACGCGTAAGGCGGGAAAACACCACCGTACCCACGAACACCAGCACGGAGAGAATGATTTCCAGCACCGCCAGATAACGGATCGTGCCCACATCGCTCCAGGCCCGCATCACGCCCTCGATAAACCAGGCCAGCACGAACATACTGAGCCATTGGTAGGTGTAGCGGCGGCCACGCAACACGCCGGGCAGTGGCAGCAGCAAGGGCAAGCCCTTGATCCACAAAAGCGAACCCGGCCGCAACGGGGCAAGCCAGGCTTCCCACAGGATGCACAGGGCAATCAGGGCCAGCAGGCTGGCCACCGTGAGATCACGGCTCAGGCGGATCAGGTTTTGTGTGTTCATTGCGGCATTCACAGGGGTTTGGCCAGCTTGAGTGCGGTTTCGGCAAGGCGCTTGCCCAAGGCGATCGCCAAGGCTTTCTCATGTTCGTCGACCGGGCGACGGCCATCGTGGCCGGCATGGTGACTGGCGCCATAGGGCGTACCACCGCCCTGGGTCAGCGTCAGGCCCGGTTCACTGTAGGGAATGCCGACCAGCGTCATGCCGTGGTGCAACAGCGGTAGCATCATGGTCAACAGGGTCGCTTCATTGCCGCCGTGCAGGCTGCTGGTGGAGGTGAAGACGGCAGCCGGTTTGCCCGCCAGTGTCCCCGCCAGCCAGTCACGGCTGGTGCCATCGAGAAAATACTTGAGCGGTGCCGCCATATTGCCGAAGCGCGTCGGGCTACCCAAGGCGAGACCGATGCATTCGTGCAGGTCCGTCAGTTCCACATAGGGCGCGCCATCATCAGGCACGGCCGGCGCGGTGGCTTCCGTCACCGTGGACACGGCCGGCACGGTGCGTAAGCGCGCCTGGCAGCCCGGCACGGATTCAATGCCGCGAGCGATCAGTTGGGCCAGCTCACGGGTGGCGCCGTGACGCGAGTAATACAGGACGAGCAGATCAGCCATGCGTCAGGTCTCTCTGGGACGGTGCGCTATTATAGGGGCCCCGGCACGATACAGCGCAGCGCTGCCTGTTTCCTTGTGCCGCTCCTGAAAGCCCGATCCGCCTCATGCCCAGCCTGTCCGACTACCGCCGCCAACTGATCAGCAATCTGCCTGCGCCGCTGGATTTCGCCCTGTTCCTGTTCCGGCGCCTGCGCGAAGCCCGCTGTCTGGATGCCGCCGGCAGCCTCACCTTTACCACCCTGCTGGCCCTGGTGCCGTTCCTGACGATTGCGCTGACGACCATCGCCGCCTTCCCGATGTTCGAAGATGTCTCCACGCGCTTCAAGATTTTCCTGCTGACCAATCTGGTGCCGGATTCGGCCGGGCGCATCATCACCGTGTATATGCGCCAGTTCACCGAGAACACCGGCAAGCTAACCGCCGTGGGCATGGCCACGCTGGGACTCACGGCGCTGGCGATGATCAACACCATCGATCGCAGCTTCAACCGGATATGGCGCATCGAGCGCTCGCGTCCCTGGCTGACCAAGACACTGACCTACTGGGCCATGTTGACCCTGGGCCCCCTGCTGCTGGGCGTGGGGCTGACGCTGGCGGGCTGGCTCTCGGAACAGGTGGATAACACCGGGCTGGCCTTCGTGCTCAGCAGCGGCGGCATCTTTCTGGCACTGGCGGGCTTTACCTTGCTGTACCGCATGGTGCCCAACTGCCCGGTCCCGACCTCGCATGCCTTGGCAGGCGCCACATTCACGACCGGCGCGCTGATGGCAATGAAGGCACTGTTCGGGCTGTACGTGAAGAAATTTGCCTCGTTCAAGCTGATCTACGGCGCCTTCGCCAGCCTGCCCATCTTCCTGATCTGGCTCTACCTGATCTGGGTGATCGTGCTCGCGGGCGCGGTACTCAGTGCGGCACTCTCCTACTGGCACGGTGAAGCCTGGCGACGCCGGCCGCATCCGGGCCAGCAGCTCTATGACGCAACCCGCCTGCTGCTCAAACTGGACGACGCCCGCCGCGATGGCAAGACGCTGAGCGTGCACCGCCTGCGCCGTGCCCTGTCGCTGGGGCAGGACGAACTGTTTGCCTTGCTGGAGAAGCTGGCCGAGAAAGGCTGGACCCAGCCCACCCGACAAGATGGCTGGGTGCTGGCCACCGCACTGGAACGCATCACCCTGGCTGAGCTCTACCACCTGCTGGTGACCCGCCCGGTGGCCCCCCCTCGCGCCAGCGATAGTCTGCATGAGCTACTCAGCGAGCGCTTCCAGCAGATCGACATGACGCTGGACACCACGCTGGCCGAGCTGGCCCGCAAGCAGCGCGGTCAGGCTGACGCCTAACTCACGAACTCGAAGGACTCAAAGCCCACCGCCTGCTCATGCAGGCGCATGGCTCGCACTGTGCGCTCGCCGGATTCCGTGTAGATCAGCAGCTCGCGCATGGGGCCGAAGGAGCCACGCGCGGCCACAATCAAGGGCGGCTGTTTGAGTGGCGCCACCTCGGGCAGGATCAGACAGGGCTGGAAGGTGGCACCGGCATGAGCAATGGTGGGGCGCAGCATGCCCGGCTCGCCACCCGGTGCCAGTATCTGTACGCCCACCTCCACCGTATCGGCATCCTCCATCGCCTGCAGCCAGCGGATGCAACCCACCAGCCAGGCCTCGCCGGGATGCGCACGCAGGCCGACGATATCCCCGACACGGTAACCGCCGTGCTGGGGCAAGGGCTGCAAGCGCAGCGCATAGCCACCGGGGCTTTCGTTGATGACCATCCAGGCGTCCGGCGCCCCATAGACGGTGCCGGCCACACTTTGCGGGCCGGATTCGGTGATTTCGATTTCATCACCCAACACCACCGGTTGCAGCAAGGGTTGCGAGCCATTCAGATAGAAGGCTGTCATCCGCATGCCCCCCGTCATCTCCACCTTGGCATTGGCGCGGATGCGAGGAAACGTACGCTTGGGGGGAATACTCCACTGCCGTGATACACGCCGCAGCAGGTCGATCCAGGTCTGCGCCTTGGCGCGATCATTCACGGTGGGCAGCTTCTGTTCCACCGAGGCCATGGCTTTGTGCAGCTGCCGGGCCATTTCTACCGTATCGAGCAGGATCGCATTGCTGCGATCCACCTCCAGCGGCCGCTGACCCACGAACTCCGGGGCCATATCGCTTTCCAGGCGGATCAAAAAGCAGCCTGCCGGGCTGGGCGTGGTGCTCATGGGCTGAAAGCTCGCCATGGCACCGTAGCTCTTGATCAGATCCTGGATCTTTTCATGCTCTAGCGGATGAAAACGGTACGGGTCCACCAGCGCCAACAGCAGCATCTGTTTGTACATGCCGCCGATGGTCTTGATCGGGTGATCGGCACTCTCGGGCAAATCAATGAGCTTGTGCTGGATCACGTAGCGGAAGAGCGCGTGTATCTCATACCAGACGCCGGGTGGTACTGGCAGGTAGCTACGCGCACACACCCACAGCAGCTTGTTGTGATTGGTGAACAGCGACAGGATCAGCTCGGGAATCTGCTTGTTACCCAGGCTGAACCGCGCCGACAGACGATCGCGCAGGATCAGCTTGTAGGCATTCAAAAGTTCGAGGCGCAGATTGCGCGCCAGCGCAGCCGCCTGTCGGGCCTTCTCCTTGGCGGGTGCCGCGGCGGAGGCATAGGTACCCTCCAGCGGCGCATCGAGCAGATCGATGGCAACCTGATAGTGCTCGACCAGCTTGAAGCGCGCGTCCTGATCGAGCTTGATCCGGTTCAGTGTCGTCAAAGCGTCATAGATCGCCCGTGCCGTCTCCAGCACATTGGCCGGCGGCAAGGAGACCAGCCAGGCCTTCACGGCCTTGGGGTTGGTTTCAACCGAAATGGCCGAGCCGCTGATCGGCTCCGGCACAGTGAGTTCGAGCGTCATAAGATTCGCGATGGCATACCTGTATTGTTCATAGCCCAAGTCGTCGCCCTAGGCGAGCTAGCGCAGCCCCTGATCGAGCAAATCCTGCATCACGGCAAAGGCCTGTCGTAATTGTGCGGGAGTAATGACATAAGGGGGCATCAGGTAGACCGTATTGCCCACCGGTCGCAACAGCAAGCCGCGCGCCAGTGCTGTGCTGAACCAGCGGCCGGCAAAGCCCGGCTCCGCATTGGCAACCTCATAGGCCCAGATCATCCCCAGCTGGCGCGGGTGCCGCACATCAGGGTGCGCAGCCAGCCGGGCAAAGTCCGTCGCCACGGCGGCGGCAGTCTGGCGGTTCTGCACCAGCACGTCATCGTCTGCAAAGATCGCCAGCACTTCGAGCGCGGCACGGCAGGCCAATGCGTTACCGGTATAACTATGGCTGTGCAGGAAGCCGCGCGTCACATCGTCGTCGTAAAACGCTGCGTAGACCTCATCTGTCGTCAGCACGGCCGACAAAGGCAGGTAGCCGCCGGTAATGCCCTTGGACAGGCAGATGAAATCCGCGCGGATGCTTGCTTGCTCGCACGCGAACATCGTCCCCGTACGGCCAAAGCCCATGGCGATCTCATCGGCAATCAGGTGTACGCCGTATTCATCGCACAGTGCGCGCGCACGACGCAGATAGGCTGGGTGGTACATCGCCATGCCGGCAGCGCCCTGGCACAGGGGCTCGACAATCAATGCGGCCAGCTCGCCGGCTTGCCGCTGGAACAACCTCTCCAGATCGTCGGCCGCCCGCAGCGCATAGGCTTCGGCGCTCTCGCCTGCGTCGGCCAGGCGCCAGTCAGGTGACATCACGCGGTGCGTTGCGCGCAGCAAGGGGGCGTAGGTGGCGCTGAACAAGGGCACATCGGTCACGCTGAGTGCACCGAGGGTCTCGCCGTGATAGCTGTTCTGCAGGCTCACAAAGCCCGTCTTGTGATCCTGGCCGCGGTTGCGCCAATAGTGGTAACTCATCTTGAGCGCGATTTCGGTCGCGCTGGCGCCATCCGAACCGTAGAACGCATGCCCCAGCCCTGTCAGGCGAGCGAGCTTTTCCGATAGCTCGACAACAGGCTGCTGGGTAAAGCCCGCCAGTATCACGTGCTCCAGCTTGCCGAGCTGATCCACCAATGCCGCGTTGATACGCGGATTGGCATGGCCGAACAGGTTGACCCACCAGCTGCTCACGCCGTCCAGAAAACGATGGCCCTCAAAATCCTCCAGCCACACACCTTCGCCGCGCGACACCGGCACGATGGGCAGACTTTCATGGCGCTTCATCTGGGTACAGGGGTGCCACACGGCCTGTCGGCTGCGGGCAAGCCACTCGTCGTTACGCGAACTCATGCTGCAGTGAACCTGTCTGTGTCAGCCAATGCTGCGGTGGGGAGCGCTTGTACGTGGCTTGCCTCGGGCTGTAAAGCTTTGCCGCCACGGTGTCGCACCCTTACCACCAATAAGCCGATCTGGCTTAGGCTCTCCCCCTGTCCCGCAACCGGAATCCACCGTGAATCGCCCTCTGATCCTGTTTGCCGCCCTCGGCGGCTTTAGTGGCGTTGCACTCGGCGCGTTTGCCGCCCACGGCCTCAAGCACAGCCTCCCCCCCGATATGCTGCCCGTCTTCCAGACCGGCACGCACTACCAGCTATTGCATAGTTTGGCCCTCCTTGCCCTGGGCCTGGCCGGCAGCCCGCTGGGCAAATACGGCCACTGGGCAGGGCATGCCTTTGCTGCAGGCATCGTGCTGTTTTCGGGCAGTCTTTACCTGCTGGCGCTGACCGGTATTCGACCGCTCGGCGCCATCACCCCGCTCGGCGGCCTGGCCTTTCTGGCTGGCTGGGCCTGCCTGGCACTGGCTGGCTGGCGCCACCGCGCCGACGGCAACTGAGCGCGTACCACTTGGACCCTGCGCTTATTCATCAATATTCATCCACCAACGATCCCCTGCTCTTGAAATGGACATGGGCCGCCCCTATCATTAGCACTCGTTAGCAATGAGTGCTAACAGCAGATATCGAACCCTTTGATTTTTGCCTGTTATGGCATTCACACGTTTTCCATCAGGAGCACACCATGAAGATTCGTCCCCTGCACGACCGCGTTGTCATCAAGCGCGTCGAAGCCGAAGAAAAGACCGCCTCGGGCATCGTTCTGCCAGGCAATGCTGCTGAAAAGCCCGACATGGGCGAAGTGGTATCGGTCGGTACCGGCAAGATCCTTGAAAACGGCTCGGTCCGCGCCCTGCAGGTCAAGGCTGGCGACAAGGTGATCTTCGGCAAGTACAGCGGCCAGACCGTGAAGGTAGATGGCAACGAACTGCTGGTCATGCGCGAAGAAGACATCATGGGCGTGGTAGAAGCCTGAGGCTCTGCGGCCATTCGCCCCGCGCCTTGCGGCGCGCGATAGACCACCCCACACCCCGGCCCTTTCCCCTTGAAGGGAAATGGGAAGCGTGCCCAAAGGCACGTTTTAGATAGCGAATTGGAGAAATTGAAATGGCAGCTAAAGAAGTCAAATTCGGTGATTCCGCCCGCGCCAAAATGGTCGCCGGCGTCAATGTGCTGGCCGATGCCGTCAAGGTCACCCTGGGCCCCAAGGGTCGCAACGTCGTGCTGGAGCGCTCGTTCGGCGCCCCGACCATCACCAAGGACGGCGTGTCTGTTGCCAAGGAAATCGAACTGAAGGACAAGTTCGAAAACATGGGCGCCCAGCTGGTCAAGGAAGTCGCTTCCAAGACTTCCGATATCGCCGGTGACGGCACCACCACCGCCACGGTGCTGGCTCAAGCCATCGTCGCCGAAGGCATGAAGTACGTCGCCGCCGGTTTCAACCCGACGGACCTGAAGCGCGGTATCGACAAGGCCGTGGTTGGCCTGGTTGCCGAGCTGAAGAAGATCGCCAAGCCCACCACCACCTCCAAGGAAATCGCCCAGGTCGGTTCGATCTCGGCCAACTCCGATGAAGACATCGGCCAGATCATCGCCAACGCGATGGACAAGGTCGGCAAGGAAGGCGTCATCACCGTTGAAGATGGCTCCAGCCTGGAAAACCAGCTCGAAACCGTGGAAGGCATGCAGTTCGACCGCGGCTACCTGAGCCCCTACTTCATCAACAATCCGGACAAGCAGATCGCTTCGCTGGAAAACCCCTTCGTGCTGCTGTTCGACAAGAAGATCAGCAACATCCGCGACCTGCTGCCGGTGCTGGAGCAAGTGGCCAAGTCGGGTCGTCCGCTGCTGATCATTGCTGAAGACGTCGAAGGCGAAGCCCTGGCTACCCTGGTGGTCAACACCATCCGCGGCATCCTCAAGGTCGTGGCTGTGAAGGCCCCTGGCTTTGGCGACCGCCGCAAAGCCATGCTGGAAGACATCGCCATCCTGACCGGCGGTACCGTGATCGCCGAAGAAGTCGGCCTGACGCTCGAAAAGGCCACCCTGGCCGAACTGGGCCAAGCCAAGCGCGTCGAGATCGGCAAGGAAAACACCACCATCATCGACGGTGTTGGCAAGGCTGAACTGATCCAGGCCCGTGTCGCCCAGATCAACAAGCAGATCGAAGAGTCGACCAGCGACTACGACCGCGAAAAGCTGCAAGAGCGCAAGGCCAAGCTGGCCGGCGGTGTTGCCGTGATCAAGGTTGGCGCCGCCACCGAAGTCGAAATGAAGGAAAAGAAAGCTCGCGTCGAAGATGCGCTGCACGCTACCCGCGCCGCCGTTGAAGAAGGCATCGTGGCCGGCGGTGGCGTTGCCCTGCTGCGCGCCCGTGCCAACCTGGGCAAGATCGACACCCTGAACCACGATCAGGAACAAGGCGTGAAGATCGTGCTGAAGGCCATCGAAGCCCCGCTGCGCCAGATCGTGGCCAACGCCGGCGACGAGCCGAGCGTGGTCATCAACAAGGTGCTCGAAGGCGCTGCCAACTTCGGCTACAACGCCGCCACCGGTGAGTACGGCGACATGGTCGAACAAGGCGTTCTGGATCCGGCCAAGGTCACACGCTCGGCCCTGCAACACGCCGCTTCGGTTGCCGGCCTGCTGCTGACCACCGACTGCATGATCGCCGAACTGCCGAAGGATGATGCACCGGCAGGTGGTGGCATGGGCGGTATGGGTGGTATGGGCGGGATGGATATGTAATCCCGGCTCTACAACAGCCAAAGCAAAGAAGCCCCGCAAATGCGGGGCTTCTTTTTGCCAAATTGCAAAGATTCATGCCAACATGCTAAAAATGTCATTGATGTAATTTATTCTGGCATTAAACGGTTTCAATACCGTTCCTGCGATTGTCAGCAAATTATTCAGAGGAAACCGATATGCGTGCGACGAGCGATATGATTGCACCCATGGGACTCAAGGCATGGTTATTGGCGGCGTCATTGCTGCTGAGTTCCTGCGGCGGCCCTGGTGGAGCGAGTCAAGACAACAACACCGGCACAACCCCGCCGCCGTCTCCGACCCCAGCCAGTGTGACCATCGTCGCCAGCAGCACGACTCTCAATTCCGATGGCACCACGCCAGTTGCATTGTCAATTCTGGTCAAGAATAAAGACAATCAGGCACTGGCCGATCAAGCCGTCAGCGTGACCGCAGACTCCGGCCTTATTGCCCCCGGTGGCGAACTGAAAACCAACACCAATGGCGTTGCTACGGTTAATTTGCAAACGGCAGGTGATCCGTCCAATCGCAACATTAAAGTGGTGGCGGTTTCTGGTGCGGTACGTGATGAATTAACGGTCGCCGTCGCGGGTACACAAGTCATTCCATCTACCGAAAGCGCAGCCACCATTTTCAATCAAAATGTTGGCTTCTCGGCAAAGGTGGTGGACTCGGCCGGCAAGGCAATTGCCAACAAGACGGTGAAGATTACCTCGTCGGCAGGCAACAAGATCACGGCTGCCAGCCAGTCTGCTGATGGCACTTTGAGCGCGACGACAGATGCCACTGGCTCTGTCAGCCTGCAAATCACCGGCACCAAGCCAGGCAATGACACGATCCGCCTGGAATCCATGGGTGCGTCTGCTGCGGTCACCCTGAACGTCAACAGCGCAAACTTGCAGATCACCTCCCCCGCTGATGGTGCTGCGTTCCCAGTAGGTCAGACTGTCGAGGTCAGCGCACTCTGGCAAGAAAACGGCGTTGCCGTTGCAGGTCGCAAGCTGAACTTCTCGGCCACCCGCGGCACGCTCGCTCAGGGCTCGGTCACAACGGATGCCGGCGGCATTGCAAAAACCACCATCCAGTCCAGCCTTGCAGGTAACGCCATCATCCAGGTGAGCGCAGAGAGCGGCTCGCCCGTCACCACCCGGAATATTTCCTTTGTTGCCATCTCCGGCTATCGCGTCGATCTGCAGGCAGACAAGACGACTGTTGCCGTATTCAAGGCCAACTCCGCCGACAGCCTTGCCACCATTCGCGCAACCGTCCGCGACTCGAACAACAACCTCGTCAAGGGCGCCCGTGTCGAGTTCGGTCTTCAGGACGTAACCCGTGGTTCGCTGAACGTACCGCAGAGCGTGACCAACGATGATGGCGTCGCCTCCGTAACCTACACGGCCGGTAGCAGCAACAGCCAGCAAAATGGCGTTGTGGTGACCGCGACCATGAAGGATGTCAATGGCGTACCCGTCAGCGGCGCGTCCAATACATCCGCCTCTATCCAGCTAACCGTGGGCGGACAAGCCTTGTTCATCCGCCTTGGTCAGACCAACCGCGTCTCCGGCGATACCAACCTCAACGTCAAGGACATTACCGCCATCGTCACCGATGCTGCCGGCAATCCGGTGAAAGATGTTTCGGTGCAGTTCCGCTGGCGCCCCACGCAGTTCAGCAAGGGCTACTTTGTGGCGGGTGCAGAAAGCTGGTTCAACGTGGAGTCCAAAGTTTGTCTAAGCGAAGACAAGGACCCGCTCAACGGCGTACTCGACCCGAGCGAGGATGTGAACGGTGATGGCGTCTTGACTCCGGGTCTGGTAGCCAACATTGAACAGAACAAGACCACGGATGCTTCGGGTGTTGCCATCGCGAAACTGACCTACCCCAAAGTGTACGCACTGTGGGTCGAAGGGATCGTGGAGGCCACCGTTCAGGTGAGCGGTACAGAGAGCCGCGCCTACATCCCCGCGTTCTATCTGCCCGGCTTGGCTGCGGATTACAACGACATCAAGATCACCCCGCCGTCTCAAGACGTGGTGCGTACGCTCAACCAGAAGCTGACGACAACGACCAACACGACCACGACCTACAGTGCAACACCAAAGTCGGGTTGCGATATTGCCGTAAGCCAAGCCGCACCTTACGGCTTTGACACAACGGCATGCGTGATCTCCGACGCCGGCAACTGGGTTCAAGGTGCCATCAAGGCCAGCATCCCGCAGGTGATCGAAGGTCCAACGACGTCGACCAACGAGGTTACTGCACCAGGCTTGGCCAGCTCGGCAAACTATGTGCTGTCGCGTACCGCAGCAGCCTGTTTGGCGGGTGATTCGAGCTTCGGTTACTGCATTACCGAGCGGACACAGAAGATCGACGTCAGCTACACCACCTCCACTGTTCGTGGTGTGCCCGGCAGCCCCTTCGGAGCCTCCGCGGTGTGTACCAACAAAGACTGACTCACGCGCATCATGCAAACAATAAAAGCCCCTCGCGGGGCTTTTATTGTTTGATGCTCCTAGAATGAAGCAGCCGCCCGAGCCTGTGCGCCGCTCATCCGTCCAAAATTGCCATCAATCCAGGTCATTTCCTTCTTGTAAATTTACCGACGACAATACCAACGTCATCAGAGGATGCTCGACATGAACAAGCACCAAGGCTTCACCCTTATTGAACTCATGATTGTGGTCGCCATCATCGGCATCCTCGCTGCGATTGCTGTACCGCAATACAACGACTACGTGCTGCGCGGCAAAATATCCGAAGCACATGGCGAGCTGAGTACTGCACGGACTCGCATGGAGCAGTACTTTGCGGATAACCGCACCTATGTGGGCGGTCCTTGCACAGGTGCCGCACCCAAATACTTTACCTATGCCTGCAGCCCCGCTGCGACGGCCTCCGCATTTACCATTGTCGCGACCGGCTTGGCCAATGAAGGATTGAGCGGCGTATCTTTCACCATCAATCAGAATGATGATCGCCGCACCGTGATCGATAGCACGACGCACAACTGCTGGCTGAGCAGCAAGAAAGGCAGCTGCTGACATGTCAAGCCGCGGGTTCACCCTGATCGAGATGATGGTCACGATTGCCCTGCTGACCATCGCGCTGGGCATCGCCGTGCCCGAGATGCGCAGCTGGCTCGAGATACGCAAGACCCGCGCAGCGGCGGAAGCGCTACTGGACGGCGTTCGGCTCGCGCGCCAGGAGGCCCTCACCCGCAATGCCGGCGTCGAGTTTCGTTACGATAGCGCCACCCGCACATGGGCAATAGGCTGTGCGGCGGTCACCACCACCTGTCCCGCCACCATCCGCAGTCGCGAAGTTTACCGGGCGGGCAATAGCACCAGCATCACGGTCAACCCTACTGGCACCAGCATTCTCACCTTTACCGGCATAGGCACTCGACGCGCAACCAACGCCGATACCTCGGCCCCGATGCAACTGCTGACCGCGTCCAGCACGCTTTCCAGCATTGATCAGGAGTACGCCATTGCCATCACGGCAGGCGGCCAGAACAAGCTCTGCGACCCTGCTGTCGCGACCGCGGGAGATCCCAGAAAATGTCCATGAGATACACCTGTCACCACCGTAACCGGCAACAGGCCATCGGCACCCAGTCGGGTGTGATCATGCTGGAGGCGCTCATCGCGATTGTTCTGTTCTCGGTCGCATTGATCGGCCTGATGGGCATCCAGGCACGCGCCGTGAACCTGTCAGAGCAGGCAAAGTATCGTGCCGACGCCAGTTTTCTGGCTAACCAGATTGTCGGCATCATGCTGGCGGACCAGAACCGCGCATCCGCGTTCGACGACGATAGCGGCTCAACCGAAGAAAAGCGGGATGAATGGATTGCCGAGGTCGAGGACAAACTCCCTAACGGCACCGGCAGTATTGAAGTCAATGGCACTCAGGTCACCATTGCGATCGGTTGGCGCGCCCCCAATGAGGCTCAGGCCCACCAATACAGCATGACAACACAAGTCAACTACAACTGAGGCCGCACCGTGAACAGATCTCGTGCAATTGAATCCGGGTTCAGCCTGATTGAGCTACTCGTTGGCTTGGCCATTGGCGCGATCGGGTTGCTGGTTGTCAGCCAGGCGTTCGTGATTGCCGATGGCCAAAAGCGCCGTACCAGTTCAGGTGCCGACTCCCAAACGACCGGGGTGCTCTCCACGTTCATACTGGAACGTGATATTCGTCAGGCGGGTTATGGTATTACCGACGGCCCGATTTTGGGCTGCACCGCCTTGGCCGTGGACAAGGCGGTGGATGCCACCACGACAATGCAGATTGATCTGGCACCAGTTCGCATCATCGCCGGGGCGGGCTCTGCGCCTGACACGATTCGCGTCAGTTATAGCACCAGTGAATCCCGGTTGATTCCAGCCCAGCTGACCTCGCCGAATAACGGCAACAACGCCAACTACAAGGTGAATAGCCGCGCAGGCTTCTGTCCCGGTGATGTGACGCTGCTGGCAGAAGAGGGTAATCCGTACTGTGTGATTGCGCAGGTCACGGGCATCCCGGGTACGCCTGGCCAGACCGACAATATCATCCACAACCCCGGCAACTACGATTCCGACTGCGGCGCCGGCCCGAAGGTCGACGATCAGTACAACCCCCCTGGTGGCGTGACCTTTCCGCCCGCCGCCACGGATACCAATTTCGGCGTCGGCACCAGCCTCTACAATCTGGGTGCGCTGCCCATCACCAATACCTACGCCATTCAGAATGCTGCACTGACCTTGAATAACACACCCATCGCGGAGAACGTGGTCAATCTGAAAGGCTGGTTCGGCAAAGACACGAATAACGATGGGGTGGTCGATACCTTCGATAAGGTTACCCCGACCACGCCCGCCGGCTGGCGCCAGATCCGCACCTTACGTTTTGCCACGGTCATTCGTGGTCAAGCACAGGAAAACACACTGGTCACTCCGGCGACCTTGCCGCTCTGGTCTGGCACAGGCGCCCCCACCATTACGCTCTCGGATGCTGAGCGTCGTTATCGGTACCGCGTGTATCAAACCACGGTGCCGTTGCGCAATCTTTTCTGGGCCAACCCGTCATGAAAACGCTCCACTCCTCTCGTGAAACTGGCTTCGTCCTATTCATCACGCTGGTTCTGATGGTCTTGATGTCCATTGCCGGCATTGCCGTGCTGCGCGCAGTCGATAGCAGCAATGCGGTGTCCAACAATATTGCCTTCAGGCAGTCCGCGCTGCAAACGGCAGAGGTTGCCACCAATGCCGCCGTGGCATGGATGAGGGCTAACCGCAGCCTGCTCAGCCAGAACCAGACAGCCAGCGGCTACTACGCCGCCGTCCCGGATAGTGGAACAGATGCCTTAGGTGATCGCACCACGGTATTGACAGACAACATCGACTGGTACGCCAACCAGGCAACGGCCCCTTACAAGCCCAGTACTTTGGTAGCGGATGGAAATGGCAATCGCTACGCCTACGTAATCCATCGCCTCTGTCGGGTGGTGGGTGACTTTAACGCCAGCGGGAATGATTGTGCGCTCGCGGGCTCTGGCAACAAGTCGTTCAGCAGCAAAGGAGAAGCGGCTTACGGCAACTTTGCCTTGGGCAGCTCTGCGGCGGTCTATTACCGCATCACCACCCGCATTGTCGGCCCACGGGATGCCGAGAGCTTCACGCAGACCGTACTTCGCCTCTGATTTCCGGCTTTCTTCATTCGATCAAGTGCCGTGCCACGCGATCCCACCGGGCTCGCAGGAGATAGAAAATGACTACGCGTAACCGACTTCAGCAACTACTGGTTGGATTGTTATGCCTCGGCCAGTTGCTGCCTGCCAATGCAGCGCTCACCGAGATTGCAAATTACCCGCTGGGGATTGATGTCACCCCACCAGTCAAGCCCAATCTGCTGTTCATTCTTGATGACTCCGGGAGCATGGGGCAGGACTACACGCCGGACTACGTCGTGAGCAATTACCATTGCAACGCGCACTACGATATCGATAGCTGGCGCACGGGATGCCGGCTTGGCGAAGTCCCCTATATGGCATCGGGCTTCAATTCTCAGTACTACAACCCTGAGTTGCGCTATGCGCCGCCAAAAAAAGCGGATGGAACCAGTTTTCCCAACGCCAACGCAGAAGCGGTTAACACCTCCTCGGATCGCTTTGCGACTGGTGGAACCATCAACCTGCTCAAGAACTACCCGGAAGTTGAGTATTGCAGCGAACCAGACCCAACCGACAGCAATAAATGCCGGCGCAATCTGACGGGATATACCTATCCAAACAGTACCTACTTTTATGCCCGCCTCATCAATTACACCAATGGCGACTATTACTCCCGCACCGCAGAGAATAGCCCATACTATTTCTTGACGACGACCCCGCCGATCTGGTGTAGCGATACAGCCAAAACCATCTGCCAGGCCAGCCGCACGGCGGTCTTTAGATACCCTAGCTATCAGAGTCTGAGTCAGTCGGGTGTCAAGCCCACGGCCGTAGTCACCATCGAGCGCCTGGATACGATGGATGTTGGCAGCATCAAAGTAGGGGCCATTGAAATCTTCTCCGGCGCAGCGGCAACTGAGAGCGGCAGCAATGCAGCGTCGCGCAATGCATTTGCGCAGTTGCTGGTCACCAGAATCAATGCGAGTGGGACTGGTTTTACCGCAGCACAAACCACAACCGCCTCTGGCACGGGTAGCGCCAGGATCACTATCACTGGCCCCAACTTCTCGGCCGATATCAATAATGTAACCCCCGCCATCAATAACGGCGCGGGCGCTGATTCCAATATCGATTCGAGCAAGTTCAGCGGCGGCGTTGCCGAGGTGTCCACCACCGGTGCAGTATTCCAGCGAGTCGATATCGTGCCGGCCACAACCAGCTACACCAAGTACACCAAGCGCACTGACTGTGCGGGTAGTTCGTGTACCTATGCCGAGGAGCTGCAGAACTTCGCCAACTGGTACCAGTACTACCGCACCCGCATGCTGTCCATGAAATCGTCGGCCTCCGCAGCCTTCTATAACCTTTCTGACCAGTTCCGTGTGGGCTTCTCGGTCATCTCCAAAGGCTCGGGTGATGAATCGGCCACCAATACCGTGGACGATCTGGCAATTTCGGATTTTGATACGACGCACAAGGCAACTTGGTTCGCGCGTTTGCTCTCCGCGCGCGCACACTCTTACACACCACTGCGCGGAGCACTGTCGCGCGCAGGGCAACTTTATGCTGGCAAGTGGGGCACCGACCCCATCCAGTACAGCTGCCAGCAGAACTTTACGCTGCTGACAACTGACGGCTACTGGAACACGAACGCGGAACTGCCTACCTTTGGTCCGTATGACGCCAGCGGCGCCGAAGTAGGTGACGCAGACAGCGGTAAAGGTGCGCCATTCCAGGACACCTTCGCCGGCACCGGCTACAGCAATACGCTGGCAGACGTAGCAATGCACTATTACACCAACGATCTGCGGGGTGAAGCCACCATGCCCGGCAGGCAGAACATGGTGACCTTCACCTTGGGTCTAGGTGTCGACGGTATCCTCAAGTACAGCGATGCGTACCAGTCGGGTGGCTCCATTGACTACAACAAGATTCTCAACGGCACGCTGTCATGGCCCAACCCGATTGCCAACGCCGCCGAGCAGCGGATTGATGACCTCTGGCATGCAGCCGTCAATGGTCGTGGCACCTACTTCAGCGCCAAAGATCCCGACACAGTCGCCACCTCCTTGTCCAAAGCGCTAAGCCAGCTCGAAGCGAAGGTCGGCGCGGCATCCGCTGCGGCCACCAGTAACCTGGAGCCTGTTGCCGGGGATAACTTTGCTTACGTGGCCAGCTACGAGACCAAGACTTGGGTCGGCAATGTGCAAGCCCTGGAGATTGACTTGATTCGTGGCACGCTGGCGGAGACGCCAACATGGGAAACGCAGCCCTTGCTGGATGCAAAGGCCGTGGCCGGCACGCGTACCATTTACAAGTTTGACTCGGGCGCTACCAATAACCGGGAGCCGTTCACTTGGGCTAACCTGACGGCGGCTGAACAAGCCTACTTCAACCCGACTCAACTCTCCCAATGCACCACTGGCTGCACCGGCGTCAACAGCGAGTACCTTTACAACTTCCTGATCAAAGGTGCGGGCGATACCAGTACCAAACTACGTGCGCGGGACCATGTCTTAGGGGACGTGGTGAATACGCAACCCGTCTTCGTCGGCGCACCCAAGTTCAGCTATGCCGATGCCGGTTACAGCAGCTTCAAGACAACACATGAGACACGGTCGCCCGTTTTGTATGTCGCCGCCAATGACGGCATGTTGCATGCCTTCGATGCAACCAAGGACAGCACCGGCGGCAATGAGTTGTGGGCCTATGTCCCTACCGAGGTTCTACCCAATCTGCACAAGCTGGCGGACACCAACTATGAAAACAACCATCGCTATTACGTAGACGGGCACCTGACCGTTGGCGACGTCTACGACGGCTCGGCTTGGCGGACGATTCTGGTGGGCGGTCTCGGTGCCGGTGGTCGTAGCTTCTTCGCGCTGGACGTTACCTCGCCAACCAACCCCAAGATGCTCTGGGAATTCACAGACACCCATATGGGGCTTGCCTTCGGCAATCCGCTGATTACCAAGCTTGCCGATGGCAAGTGGGTTGTACTGGTGTCCTCGGGCTACAACAATGTCACAGGTTCCGGTGATGGTCAGGGACGTCTTTACGCCATCAATGCCGTGACCGGGGTTAAAGAGTTCGACATCTCGACCGGTGTGGGCTCCACCACCACCCCAAGTGGCTTGGGCAAGATCAACGGCTGGGTTGAGGATGCCGTTCGCGACAACACCACCAAGTGGGTTTATGGCGGTGACAATCTCGGCAATGTATGGCGGTTCGATATCAACAACACGATCGACCCCGCTGGACGCGAGGCCTTCAAGGTGGTTGAAACCGGCCAACCCATTACCACCAAGGTTGAACTAGGCGAGAGTGCGGGTGGCCTGCGTATGGTGCTGTTCGGCACAGGGCGGCTGCTGGGTCTCTCTGACCGAAGCAATACGGACCAACAAACCATCTACTCAGTAAGTGATAAGGGGAATGGTACTTTCGGGCTGGCCCACGAAACGCTCACCACACCACGGGCCGCGGGTAGCCCATTGGTCCAACAAACGCTGACAAACCAAGTGGTAGCGACAGGTGTCGATGCAGGCAAGACCATCCGTGTTGCCTCTTCCAATGCAGTAGATCTGGACACCAAGCGCGGTTGCTATGTCGACCTGCCTGAACCCGGCGAACGCATCAACATTGACCCCAAGCTGCAACTCGGTGTGTTTGTGCTGGCCAGTAACAAGCCTGAGAGCTCTGCCTGTACCTCGGGCGGGGAGAGCTGGCTGTATCAGATTGACTATCAGAACTGCCAACAGGCTGGCTTGCTGCAGGATGGCATAACTACCTATGCCGCCACCAAGATCGCCAACGCGCTAGCCGTGGGTATCAATATCGTTCGGCTACCGGGCATGAAGACAGTGGTTCTGACACGGACCTCGGACAACCAGAACCAGACCATGGGCTTGGGGAATTCGGGCTCACTGCCCACCGAGCGCCGCGTTTCCTGGCGTGAGTTGATTCGGGATTAAGCATTCCACGCTCCCAAAGAAAACGGCCCGGTACGGGCCGTTTTCTTTTCCCAGGTGCATCAAGCATCAGCCCTGCGGGTGGGCCCGGCCTCCGGCATCGCTCAAGCGGTTCAAGGCCGAAACATAAGCCTGTGTAGAGGCAACAAGGACATCGATATCCGCGCCCTGGCCATTTACCGCGTGGCCATCTTTGGACAGGCGCACGGTTACCTCTGCCTGAGAATCGGTACCTGCCGTTACGGCGTTCACGGAATACAGGAGCAGATCAGCGCCGCTGTCGGCAACCTGCTCAATCGCCTTGAATACAGCATCCACGGGGCCGGCACCGGGGCTGCTGACCTTGCGCTCTACCCCGTTGTCCGTCAGCACCAGCTGCGCTTGTGGCTGCTCACCGGTTTCGGACACCACCTTGAGTGCAACCAACCGATAGCGCTCGCTCGCGTCCTGTCCGGCATCGCCAACCAAGGCACGCAGGTCCTCATCAAAAATCTCGCGCTTCTTGTCGGCCAGTTCCTTGAAGCGGGAAAAGGCTGCATTCAGGGATTCTTCGCTGTCCGGCAGGATGCCCAGTTCTTGCAGCCGGGTACGGAAGGCATTGCGGCCCGAAAGCTTGCCCAGCGTGAGCTTGTTATTGGTCCAGCCCACCGACTCGGCTGACATGATCTCGTAAGTTTCACGATGCTTGAGCACGCCATCTTGGTGAATGCCGGATTCATGGGCAAAAGCGTTCGCGCCTACCACTGCCTTGTTGGGCTGTACCGGGTAGCCGGTGATCGTGGACACCAGCTTGGAAGCGGGCACGATCTGGGTGGTGTCGATATTGGTGTCCAGATTGAACAGGTCACGGCGGGTGCGAACGGCCATGACGATTTCTTCGAGCGCGGCATTGCCTGCACGCTCGCCCAGACCGTTGATCGTGCACTCTACCTGGCGTGCGCCACCCATGACGGCGGCCAGTGAATTCGCCACGGCCATGCCGAGATCGTTATGGCAATGAGCAGACCAGATCACTTTGTCCGAGTTTGGTGTGCCTGCGATGATCCTGCGGAACAAGGCCTCGGTCATATGCGGCATTGAATAGCCCACCGTGTCGGGCACATTGATCGTTCTGGCCCCCGCCTTGATGACCGCATCGAAGATACGGCAAAGGAACTCCGGCTCTGAACGCAGTGCGTCTTCGGCCGAAAATTCCACATCATCGGTGTACTCACGGGCGAGCTTCACTGCAGCCACCGCGGCATCAACCACCTGATCTGGGGTCATGCGCAGCTTTTTCTCCATATGGATCGGGCTGGTCGCGATGAAAGTATGGATACGGCCACGCGCTGCCGGTTTGATCGCTTCACCTGCGGCACGGATATCGCGTTCGTTAGCACGCGCCAGCGAACAAACGGTGGATTCCTTGATGACTTCGGCAATTGCATGGATAGCCTCGGCATCGCCGGGGCTAGCGGCAGCAAAGCCGGCCTCGATCACATCGACCCCCAGACGTTCGAGCTGCTTGGCGATGCGGATCTTCTCTTCCTTGGTCATGGCCGCGCCGGGCGATTGCTCGCCGTCGCGCAAGGTGGTGTCAAAAATGATGAGCTTGTCGGTCATGGTGGCGGCCTTCTCTGAATCGGATGCGGTATCGGGTACGGTAAACATGGTTTGGATCAGATCGCTGCGCTGTTGGCGTCGGGCCAGCTCGGCCAGCTTTTCGAGCTGGACGAGCGGTAGGCTGCCTCGTTCACGCCACTTGTATACGGCCGCGCGACTGACAGGCTCATCAGGAAACGCTGCACTGAGCGCCTGTGCGACGGCACCAGGGCCGCCCAAAGCGTTGATCAGATGTTCAATGTCCAATTGCATGGTGGCGATCTCAATGGAATGCCACCCGATAGTCGCACATTGCGCCAGAATGTCCAATATGGATACAAAAATACCCGCTTGGCGCGGGTATTTTTGTAGTATCTCAGCAAGAAATTAGACATATTGTCCGATTTACTTGGGTGTCTCGTCTTTCCGGGATTTGAAATAACGCCAGATCAGCATCAGATAGCCCGATGCGGCATAGCAGATAAAGAAGGAGAACAGCATCATCGGCGGGTGGGATACGCCGATCAGCAGCACCAGCACGGCAAGTAGCATGACCACGAAGGGCACGGTCTTGCGCATATTGAATTCCTTGAAGCTCCAGAACGGCGCATTGGACACCATGGTCAGCCCCGCATAGAGCGTGAACGCCAGCGCCACATGCGGAATCCAGCGAGCCAGCGCCAGTTCGGACAGCTCCACCTTGTACTCCAGGCAAATCCACACCAGCCCCGCAACCAGCGCCGCCGCGGACGGGCTGGGCAGACCCTGGAACCAACGCTTGTCGACTAACTCGATATTGGTATTGAAGCGCGCCAAGCGTAGTGCCGCACAGGCACAGTAGATGAAAGCGACCATCCAGCCCAACTTGCCGAATCCACGCAGGCCCCACTCGTAAACGACCAGCGCCGGTGCAACGCCGAAACTGACCATGTCAGACAATGAGTCGAACTGGGCGCCGAATTCGGACGAGGTGTGCGTCATGCGGGCGACGCGGCCATCGAGACCGTCGAGTACCATGGCAAAGAAGATCGCCAGCGCAGCAGGCTCGAAGCGCTCGTTCATGGCGGCGACAATCGCGTAGAAACCACAGAACAGCGCGCCCAGCGTGAACAGATTAGGCAGTAGATAGATGCTCTGGCGGCGCAGATTCATGGCGCGCTTGGGAAGTGAATGCATGGGTACACCTCGTGTGCCGGCGAGGGATCGCGCGGCATGGGCTGAGTAGGCCGCAATTGTAACCGCGGCATGTTGCGCTGTCTTTGACACGACCCTCCGGCGGCCGTCTCCCGGCTGCGGTAAAATCGCCCCCATTCATATTGCCGCGTCGGAGCTTCACTTGTCAGAACGACTGTTCGTGCTGTCCCAGCACCTCATGCCCAAGCTGGCGCTCACCCGTTTTGCCGGCGTCGTGGCAGGCACACGCGGCGGTGCCATCACGCGCGCCATCATTGCCAACTTCATCCGTCGCTATAACGTGAACATGGACGAAGCCGCCAACCCGGATATCGGCAGCTACGCCAGCTTCAACGAATTCTTCACCCGCGCACTCAAGCCGGGCGTGCGCCCGTTGGCCGATGCGCCGCTGATCTGCCCCGTGGACGGGGCAATCAGCCAGATCGGCCCGATTGCCAAGGATCAGATCTTCCAGGCCAAGGGGCATCAGTACTCGACCGCCGCGCTGGTGGGCGGCGATGAAGTGCTGGCCAAGCAGTTCGACGATGGCAGCTTCGCCACGATCTACCTGAGTCCGCGCGACTACCATCGCATCCATATGCCTTGCGATGGCCGCCTGAAACAGATGATTCATGTACCCGGCGATCTGTACTCGGTGAATCCGGCCACCGCGCGGGGTGTACCCGGCCTGTTCGCGCGCAACGAGCGCGTAGTGTGCGTCTTCGAATCCGAGCAAGGCCCGTTTGTGCTGACGCTGGTCGGTGCCACTATCGTGGGTAGCATGGCTACGGTGTGGCATGGCGTCGTCAATCCGCCGCGCAGCAAGACCGTGCGCACTTGGCAGTATGGCGACAGCGGCCCCGTGCTCAAGCGTGGTGAAGAGATGGGGCGCTTCCTGCTGGGCTCCACCGTGGTGATGCTGTTTCCCAAGCCGGCGCTCAAGTTCAATGCCGACTGGGTCGAGGCCAAGCCGGTGCGGCTGGGCGAGGCGATGGCGGATTACGCTGCCTGAGTGATTGCGAGCGGGATGGCAGGCTTGGCGGTTCCGTACCAATCAGGGAATCCGTGTGTGCAGTAAGCGAGCGCACCGCATCTCACTTGCCAACAGGCACAGCGGTGCAATGCGCTGCGCTGATTGCACCCTGCACGACTGAGTTGGTACACCGCTCGCAGCACCAACAAAAAGCCCACGCACTGCGTGGGCTTTTTGTTGGGCACGGCAAATGGCGATCAGTTCTTGCTTTGATCGACCAGCTTGTTGGCCTTGATCCACGGCATCATGTCGCGGAGCTGCTCGCCGACCACTTCGATCGGGTGCGCAGCGTTCAGGCGACGGCGTGCGGTCATGCTCGGGTAGTTGGTCTTGCCTTCGAGGATGAACATCTTGGCGTATTCGCCGGTCTGGATGCGCTTGAGCGCGTTGCGCATGGCTTCGCGCGACTTTTCGTTGATGACTTCGGTGCCAGTCACGTACTCGCCGTACTCGGCGTTGTTCGAGATCGAGTAGTTCATGTTGGCGATGCCGCCTTCGTACATCAGGTCGACGATCAGCTTCAGTTCGTGCAGACACTCGAAGTAGGCCATTTCCGGGGCGTAACCGGCTTCGGTCAGCGTCTCGAAGCCCATCTTCACCAGTTCGACCGCACCACCGCACAGCACGGCTTGTTCGCCGAACAGGTCGGTTTCGGTTTCTTCGCGGAAGTTGGTTTCGATCACACCACCCTTGGTGCCGCCATTGGCCGCCGCGTACGACAGAGCAATGTCACGGGCCTTGCCGCTCTTGTCCTGGTAAACAGCGATCAGCGAAGGCACGCCGCCGCCACGCTTGTATTCCGAACGCACCGTGTGGCCGGGGCCCTTGGGGGCAACCATGATCACGTCCAGATCAGTACGCGGGATGATCTGGTTGTAATGGATGTTGAAACCGTGGGCAAAGGCCAGCGTGGCGCCTTGCTTGATGTTCGGGGCGATGTCGCGCTCGTACACGGCCGGCTGGCTCTCGTCGGGCAGCAGGATCATGACCACATCGGCGGCCTTCACGGCTTCGGCCACTTCACGTACCGGCAGGCCGGCAGCTTCTGCCTTGCTCCACGAAGCACCGCCCTTGCGCAGGCCGATGGTCACGTTCACGCCCGAATCCTTCAGGTTCAGGGCATGGGCGTGGCCTTGCGAACCATAGCCAACGATGGTGACCTGCTTGCCTTTGATCAGGGAGAGGTCGGCGTCTTTGTCGTAGAAAACTTTCATTTGGGTGTCCTTTGTATGTGCTTGGGTGGGCCGGCGAACCGGCCGTCAAAATCAGATCTTGAGGATGCGCTCGCCGCGGCCGATGCCCGAGGCACCGGTACGCACGGTTTCGAGAATCAGGGTGCGGTCTACGCCTTCGATGAAGGCATCAAGCTTGCTGCTCTCGCCCGTCAGTTCGATCGTGTAGGTCTTCTCGGTCACATCGATGATGCGGCCGCGGAAAATGTCGCTCATCCGCTTCATTTCATCGCGGTCCTTGCCCGTGGCGCGGACCTTGATCAACATCATTTCGCGCTCGACATGGTCGGATTCGTTCAGGTCGATGACCTTGACCACCTCGATCAGCTTGTTGAGCTGCTTGGTGATCTGTTCGATCACATCGTCCGAACCCGTGGTGACCACCGTCATCCGGCTCAGGGTCGGATCTTCGGTTGTCGACACGGTCAGCGAGTCGATGTTGTAGGCACGGGCCGAGAACAGGCCCACCACGCGCGAGAGCGCGCCGGCTTCGTTTTCCAGCAGGATGGAAAGGATATGTCGCATGTCGTTTCCCTCCTTAGCTCAGGTTGCCGTAGTCGCGCTCGCGCGGCGCAGCGCCACCGACGAGATGCCGCATATGCGGCGGCAGATCCATCTGGTTCAGACCCTTGCCGTTCTGCACCATGGGGAAGACGTTTTCCTTCTGGTCGGTGATGAAATCGAGGAACACCAAGCGCTCCTTGAGCTTCATCGCCTCGCGCAGTGCCGGCTCCACATCGGCCGGGCGCTCGATCTTCATGCCCACGTGGCCATAGGCCTCGGCCAGCTTCACGAAATCGGGCAGCGCATCCATATAGGATTCGGCGTAGCGGTTGCCATAGAAGAATTCCTGCCACTGGCGGACCATGCCCAGATAACGGTTGTTCAGGTTCACGATCTTGACCGGCACGTGGTACTGCTTGCAGGTCGAGAGTTCCTGGATGTTCATCTGGATCGAGGCTTCGCCGGTGATACAGGCCACCGTAGCATCGGGGTTGGCCAGCTGTGCGCCCATCGCGGCAGGCAGACCGAAACCCATCGTGCCCAGACCGCCGGAGTTGATCCAGCGGCGCGGCTTGTTGAACTTGTAGTACTGCGCGGCCCACATCTGGTGCTGACCCACGTCCGAGGTCACAAAGGCTTCGCCGCCAGTGACTTCGTACAGCTTCTGCACCACGAACTGCGGCTTGATGATGTCGCTCTCAAGGTCGAACTTGAGGCAGTTGTGGCTGCGCCATTCCTCCAGCTGCTTCCACCACGCGGCCAGCGGCTCGGCGGCCGGGCGCACGCCCGTCTGGCGCAGCAGGCCCAGCATCTCGTCGAGTACATCACGGACATTGCCGACGATGGGGATATCCACCTTCACGCGCTTGGCGATGGACGAAGGGTCGATATCGATATGGACGATCTTCTTGGGCGAGCTGAGGAAATGCGAGGGCACCGAGATCACGCGGTCGTCGAAACGCGCGCCAATGGCGATCAGCACATCGCAGTGCTGCATGGCCATATTGGCTTCGTACAGACCGTGCATGCCCAGCATGCCGAGGTTCTGGCGGTCGTCGCCCGGATAGGCACCCAGGCCCATCAGCGTGTTCACCACCGGCACACCGAGCGAGCGAACCAGCTCGGTGACTTGCGCCGAGGCATTGGACAACACTGCACCACCACCCACATAAATCAGCGGACGCTTGGCGTCGGCCAACAGGTTCACGGCCTTCTTGATCTGGCCTGGGTGACCCTTGGTGGGCGGATTGTAGGAACGCAGGCTGACCGATTGCGGATACTGGAACTCCGCACGGGCCAGCGTGACATCCTTGGGGATATCGACAATCACCGGGCCGGGACGGCCAGTGGTGGCAATGTAGAACGCCTTCTTCATTGCGGCCGCAATGTCGCGCACATCCTTCACGAGGATGTTGTGCTTCACGCAGGGGCGCGTGATGCCGACCATATCGACTTCCTGGAAGGCGTCGAGGCCAATGGCGGGTGTCGGCACCTGGCCGGAAATCACCACCATCGGGATGGAATCCATATAAGCCGTGGCAATGCCGGTGACCGCGTTGGTGGCGCCGGGGCCAGAGGTCACGAGGGCAACGCCCACCTTGTGGCTGGAACGCGAGTAAGCGTCGGCTGCATGCACGGCCGCCTGCTCATGCCGGACCAGCACGTGCTTGAATTTGTCTTGCTTGAAAATTGCGTCGTAGATTTCGAGAACCGCGCCGCCAGGGTAACCGAAGACGAATTCAACGCCCTCTTCCTGCAAACAGCGGATAACGATTTCCGCACCGGAGATTTCCATGATGTCTTCCTTGGTAAAGGGGACACACACAGCCCACGTCATCGCGTGGCGGAACGACCATGAACCGGAAGCAACACCCTGCTGCTGCAGGGGTGGATACGCGCACCGGGCTCCTTGGAAAAGGAAGCCAAGCCAACGCACCGTTACCGGAGGGGTCGCGAGTGCCTGAGCACTCAAGCCAACTTGCAACGACAAGCGCAGACTGCAACCAATGCAGCAAAAGCCTGTAGGACTTTAAGAATGCGTCAGAATGACGCGAGTGCCAACCGTGTTTTCACCGTGGTTTCGCTTGTGGCGTGTCGGTGAACATCGAACTTGCTGCCGATGGGGTAAACGGATCGAGTCTGGTCCGGATACCGACGGTGGCGGGGAGGATTGCGGAACCATAGCCGACTGACCAGAGCGCGGTCAAGTGCTGCGACGCAGCAACTTTGCTATCATCCGCGCGCCATCCTGCCCTTGGGCTGCTCTTGGAACCCACTGAAAACCTGTCCGCGTTTCTTGCCGGCATCGAGCGCCGCGCCTTTCGGCAAGCCATGTTCGCGACCCAGAATCAGGAGGCGGCACTGGACATAGTGCAGGAAGCCATGCTGAAGCTGGCCGAGCATTATGCACAGCGGCCAGCCGACGAATGGCCGTTGTTGTTCCAGCGCATCCTGCAAAACGTGATTCGCGATCATCACCGGCGAAGTCGGGTTCGCTCGATGTGGATCAGCCTGTTGTCGGCACTGGTGCCGCAACGCGATGATGACGAAGCCAATCTGCTGGACAGCCTGGCAACCACTGGCGAACCCGCCTTTGCCGCGCCAGACGACGAAACCGGACGCCGGCAGACGCGGGCCATCATCGACACCGCGATCGCACGCCTGCCATTGCGTCAACGCCAGGCGTTCCTGCTGCGTTACCTTGAGGAGCTTGATGTCGCGCAGACGGCAGCCGTGATGGGCTGCTCCGAAGGCAGCGTCAAGACGCACTGCTCCCGCGCTTGCCATACCCTGGCGGCGTGGCTGGAGGAAAAAGGAATCAGGCCATGAGCATGAATGATCACTACGACGCCATGGGCACACGGCTGGGGCGCGACATCGACGCGATACCGACCAGCCCCAGGCAGCAACAACGCCTCCACGCCATCAGAACGAACGCGCTCGAACGTGTCCGTCCGGGACGCACCGGCCGACTCGCCAGCCTGCGCGCCTGGTGCTTTTCGCACCCCGCAGCGGAGCGGCGGCTGGCCCAGTCAGCGCTGGCGCTGTTAGTGCTTTGCGCCGGTTTGGCCCTATGGCAATCGCACCCCTCCAGCTATATCGATGACGAGGTGGATGCCCAGTTGCTGGCTGATGAAGTGCCTGTCGACGCATGGCTGTCTGACCAAGCCAGTGCGCTGGGTGGAGAGCGCTCCTGATGCGGGGCGGATACCGATTGCTTGCGCTATGGCTGAGCGCCAGCCTGTGGGCGGCGCCGCCGCCCGCTAGCGACTGGGATCGCCTTAGTCCGATGCAGCGCAAGGTGCTGGCACCCCTCGCCACGGATTGGAAGGACTATTCGCCTAGCAAGCGCACGCATATGCTGGCCTTGGCGGATCGCTACCCCAAACTGAGCCTGGTCGAGCAGCAACGCGTGGATGCGCGGCTCAAGCATTGGGCCAGCCTCAGCAAGGCCGAGCGGGATCAGGCCCGGCAGAACTACCGAAAGGTGCAGAAACTGCCGCCTGAACAGCGCGTTGCCGCCAAGGAAAAGCTCAAACAGGCACAGGCCAGTGCGCCTGTGGCCACACCCTGATAACACCGGCCTTTGAGCCACCCACCGAGTCAGCCATGTCCCAGAACCACCCTCTCGCCAGCCGGCGCCGCCGTCTTGTTGCCCTTGTTTACGAAAGCCTGCTACTGCTGGCGATTTCGCTCGCAGCCGGCATGCTGTCGCAGATGCTGCTGTCTCGATTTGCCGGCACACCGGTCGAGTTCATGTTTTTGCTCGCCTGCTGGTTTGGCTACTTCGCCTGGTGCTGGCGTCGATCGGGCCAGACGCTGGCCATGAAGACATGGCGGCTGCAATTACGCGCCGCAGACAATCAGCTGGCCAGCTGGCGGGCGATGGGCGTGCGCTTTGCACTGGGTGTACTTGTCTATCTGCCGATAGCGCCGGCCTGGATTTATGCCCGTTACAACCCGGATATGAAGTGGGTATTGTGGGCCAGCCTGATATGGGCCGCCCTACCCTGGCTCTGGTCCCTGGTCGATCGTGACAAGCAGCTGCTGCACGATCGGCTGGCTGGCCTGCACATCGTACTGTTGCCGATCAATCGCGCCGACTAGGTCCGTCGCTGACGCCGGTGCCACGCGCGGGCACCGATCAGCATCAGCAGCGCAGCCAGCAAGGCAGGCACATTGCCAAAGCGCAGATACGGCGTTTCACCGCTGCGTCCCTGCACGGTAGCGTACAGGATGCCCACCTCGCGCTCGGGCAATCGCGCCAGATAGTTGCCGTGCGCATCAATCACCGCGGTGGTACCGCTATTGGTGGCCCTGAGCATGGGCCGACCGGTTTCAAGCGCGCGTGCCTGGCTGATCTGGCCGTGCTGGGCCAGCGCCACCGAGCCATCAAACCAGGCCAGATTCGACAGGTTCAGCAGCAACGTGGCTTGTCGGGCGTTCGGTAGCAGCTCCTCACCAAACAAATCCTCGTAACAGATGTTGGCGGCGATGCGCTGATCGCGTACACGCAATGGCTTCTGGACTTCAGCACCGGGGCTGAAGTCAGCCAGCGGCATGTTGAGGATGTTGTCGTACACCCACTGCACCAGCGGCCTGAGTGGCACGTATTCGCCGAACGGCACCAGATGCGCCTTGTAGTTGGCGGGACGACGCGGGTCGGTCAGCAGCACCGCGCCGTTGTAGTAGCGCTGGCTTTCGGCGTCGAGCCGGGGCACGCCGGTAATCAGATCGGCCTGCTGCTGGCGGGCCAGCGCCAGCAAGCTGTCGAGATAGTCCTCGGGCACATCGTGCAGGAAGATCGGGAACGCGGTTTCGGGCAGCACCAGCAGGTCGGCCTTGGCCTCATAAACCAGCTTGTAATAGGTACGCAGGTTGTAGATGAGGTCGTCGATGCCCCATTTGCGGTTCTGCGGAATTGCGCCCTGCAGCAAGGCCACTTTCAGCGGCTTGCCCTCTGGAGCAGTCCAGACCACATGGCGCAAGCCGTAGCCCACGGTACACAGCACGACGGCGGCCAGCACGGCAGCCAGATCCAGTCGATCCAGACGCCGCCCCATCAGCCAGGTCACCAGACCCGCCAGACCCGCCAGCAGACCGCTCACACCATAAATGCCCAGCAAAGGCGCAAAGCCTGCCAGCGGCCCGCCGGGAATCTGGCTGTAGCCGACGGCCGCCCACGGAAAACCGGTAAACAACCAACCGCGCAGCCATTCGCCCAGCAACCACAAGGCCGGCAAGGCCAGCAAAAGCAATATGGCTCGCGAGTTACCCGCCACTCGTCTTGCGGCATACGCGATCAAAGCCGGGTACAGGCCGAGGAAAGCCGCCAGACCGCCCACAGCCAGCACCGCCAGTGGCGCAGGCATACCGCCAAAGGTGTGCAGGCTGATGAAAATCCAGTGGATGGTGCCGGCAAAGTAACCCAGGCCCCATAGCCAGGCGATCAGCGCAGCGCGGCGCGGGCTGGGGGCGATATCGATGAGGCCGAACAGCAGCACCAGCGAGACCAGCACCAGCGGCCAGAAGTGGAACGGCGCAAAGCCGAACACCGCCATCGCACCGATCAGGATGGGCGGTACGGCTTGCAGGCAACGCCGCAGCAAGGCGGCGGGTTTGATCACGTCGCGTCTGCCGGCGCGACGGTATCGCGCTCGACCAACAAGGTGTGCAGACGGCGGCTATCGGCGCGCACCACCAGGAAGTGGTAACCGCCAAAGCTGATCGCATCGCCGCGCTTGGGCACACGACCGAACTCGGCCACAACCAGGCCACCCACGGTGTCGAGATCGGCCTCGCTGTAATCGGTGCCGAACTGAGTGTTGAAATCGGCAATCGGCGTCGTCGCCTTTACGCGCCAGCGGCCCTGGCGATCGGGCAGCATATTGTCGCCGCTGTCGTCGAAATCGTATTCATCCTCGATATCGCCAACAATCTGCTCGACCACGTCTTCAATCGTCACCAGACCCGCCACGCCACCGTACTCATCGACGACCAGCGCCATATGGTTGCGGTTGACGCGGAACTCCTTGAGCAGCACGTTGAGACGCTTGGATTCTGGGATGAACACGGCCGGGCGCAGCATCTTGCGCAGATCGAACTGCTGGCTTACGTAGTAACGCAGCAGATCCTTGGCCAGCAGGATGCCGACGATATTGTCCTTGCTGCCGTCATACACCGGAAAGCGCGAGTGGGCAGTCTCGATCACGTAGGGAATGAAGTCGCCGGGGGCGGCGTTGATGTCGATCGCGTCCATCTGGGCGCGCGGCACCATCACATCGCGCACCTGCATTTCGCCGACCTGAAGCACGCCTTCGATCATGGCGAGCGCATCGGCGTCGAGCAGGTGGCGCTCGAAAGCGGAGTGGAGGAATTCGACCAGCTCGTCGCGGTCTTCTGGCTCGCGCAGCAGATAGGCGGTCAGCCTTTCGAGCCAGGAGGGTTTGTGGGTGTCAGCAGTGTCGGACGAGCGACTAGAGGGTAAGTCCATGAGGGATAAGTAAAAACGACGACGAAAGGATTATAGCGGCGGCGATGACCAGATGATGACGATTTCAATGCAGCATCGATCTCAGCCGCGAAACCTGCTTGTTCGCAGCTGAAGTTGTTACCGCAAGACCCGACAATCAACCATCAATCGCGCCATCACGTTCGGACAAGTACGGATCCGGGTAGCCCAGACTCTGGAGGATGGCGGTTTCCAACGCCTCCATCGCCTCGGCCTCAACATCATCGAGATGATCGTAGGCTTGAAGATGCAGCACGCCATGGATCACCAGATGGGCCCAGTGCGCTTCCAGTGCCTTGTCCTGCTCATCGGCTTCGCGCGCGACCACCGGTGCGCACAGCACCAGATCGCCCATGACCACGCCTTCCATGCCGGGCACGGGTTCGCCCTCGTTGAAGGCAAAGCTCAGCACATTGGTCGCATAGTCCTTGCCGCGATAATCGCGGTTCAGCGCGCGGCCTTCGTCTTCGTCCACGATGCGCAGGGTGATAGAGGCATCAACCCCTGCTTCCAGCGCAGCCTTGACCCAGCGCTTCAGCAATTTCTTGGCAGGCGTGCCCTTGGGCTTGCTCACATACTGGACGGCCAAGTCCAGCTCGCCGTCGCGGATCTCATTGAATTCGGGCAGCTCGGTCAGCGCCTCGCCATCGCGCTCCACCGCCACCCGCACCGCATTGGCGGCGCCGGGCTTGAGCACCAGTCGTGCCGGGTCGAAATCCTCGGCAGGCGTGGCGATCAGCAGGCCTTCGGCATCGGGCAGGATTTGCAGCTCGGCGCCATCGGGCAGCACCACGCGCAGGGCTTCGGCCTTGATTTTCTTTTGTTTGCCTGCGGCATCAACCGCGTAGATCTCAAGCGTGGTCATGGGGCTTTTTCTCCTTGGCAGCTGCGGCATCGCGGCGGTCGTAGGCATCGACGATCTTCTGCACCAGCGGGTGGCGCACCACATCGTCATTCTTGAAGTAATGCAGCGAAATACCGCGCACGCCTTGCAGCACGTGCTGGGCATCAATCAGACCGGATTTCTGATGCTTGGCCAGGTCGATCTGGGTCACGTCACCGGTAATGACCGCGCGCGAGCCAAAGCCGATGCGCGTAAGGAACATCTTCATCTGTTCGGGCGTGGTGTTCTGCGCCTCGTCCAGAATCACGAAGGCGTGGTTCAGCGTGCGGCCGCGCATGAAGGCCAGCGGAGCGACTTCGATGATGCCGCGCTCGAACAGCTTGGTAACACGGTCAAAGCCCATCAGGTCATACAGCGCGTCGTACAGTGGGCGCAGATACGGATCGACCTTCTGCACCAGATCGCCGGGCAGAAAGCCCAGACGCTCGCCGGCCTCCACCGCCGGGCGCACCAGCACCAGGCGCTTGACCACGTCGCGCTCCAGCGCATCCACGGCGCAGGCCACGGCCAGATAGGTCTTGCCGGTGCCGGCCGGACCGATGCCGAAGGTGACATCGTGCTCCTGAATCGCCTTCAGATATTGCAACTGGCGCGGCGTGCGAGCGCGCAGATCGCTGCGCTTGGTGTGCAGCGCCGGCATGTCGTCGCTCAGGCCGGCATCGGTGCGCGTCAGCTCGATCAGGCTCAGCTGGATTTCTTCGACTTCAATCGCGCGCCGCGACAGGCCGTAAAAGTGTTCGAGCAATTCCGCGGCAATCTTGGTCTGCGCCGTGCGGCCGCTGATGCTGAAAGCCTCGCCACGGCGGGCGATATCGACTTCGAGCGCGGTTTCCAGCTGGCGCAGGTTTTCATCCATGGGCCCGCACAGATTGGCGAGGCGGGCATTGTCGGCCGGCTCGAAACGGAGTTCGCGCGTGGCGTGGCGGCTGGTCATCATGCGGATTGAAGGCGCTTTTCGTGGCTACGTTGCGGGTGGCCAAGGATGCGGCGATAGCCCAGGCCTTCATAGAACTGCATGGCCGGGATGGCCGTGGTGTAGAGCACGACGCGGAGAAAGGTTTGCGCGGCGTGATGCTCAAGCCGCTCGATCAGCGCCTGCCCCAAGCCGTGGCTGCGCGCGGCGGGGTGCACATACACACGGCGGATGCGGCCCAACGTGTCGTCGTCGCAATCACGGTTGAGCCCGCCCAGGCCCACCAACTGGCCATCTAGCCACACAGCAAAGAAGGCCTCGCCTTCCTGGTCGAATCGGTTGTCGCCGCAGCGCCAGTCGTCAATCAAGCGGCGCAGGAAGCGGAAGCCCTCGGCCTCGGCCAGCGTGTTCAGCGCTTCCACGCCTTCGGGCAATTCGGTAATGGCTTCGATACTCGGCAGCGCGGTAGTGCCCAGTTGATCATCGAGCAGGCGGTCGCCCATCAGGCCGCCACCGTTTCGCGGGTCACGATCTCGCCGCGCAGGCTGTGCGGCATGGCTTCGGTGATGCGCACATCGACAAACTGATTCATCAGCCGATCATGCCCGGCAAAGTTGACGATGCGGTTATTGTCGGTACGACCAGCCAGTTCGCTCTCATCCTTGCGCGCACGACCTTCGACCAGCACGCGCTGCACGGTGCCGACCATGCGGCGGTTTTCTTCTTGGGCAAACTCTTCGATGCGCGCTTGCAGGCGCATCAGGCGCTTGACCTTGTCTTCGTGCGCTACATCGTCAGCGATATCCGCGGCAGGCGTGCCTGGGCGGCGGCTGTAGATGAAGCTGAAGCTGGCATCGAAGCGCACGTCTTCGATCAGCTTCATGGTCTTTTCGAAATCCTCATCGGTTTCACCGGGGAAGCCGACGATGAAATCGCTGGAAATACAGATATCCGGCCGCGCCTCGCGCAGCTTGCGGATGATGGCCTTGAACTCCAGCCCGGTGTAGCCGCGCTTCATGTTCATCAGCACACGGTCGGAACCCGCCTGCACGGGCAGATGCAGGTGCGAGACCAGCTTGGGCAGATTGCGGTAGCAATCGATCAGCCGCTGGGTCATTTCCTTGGGGTGACTGGTCGTGTAACGGATGCGCTCGATGCCGGGGATTTCGTGGATGTATTCGAGCAGCAGCGCAAAGTCGGCAATCTCGCCGTCTTCCATCTTGCCCAGATAGGCATTCACGTTCTGGCCTAGCAGCGTCACTTCCTTGACGCCCTGTTGCGCCAAGCCGGCAACTTCGATCAGCACATCTTCAAATGGCCGGCTGACTTCCTGACCGCGCGTGTACGGCACCACGCAGAAGGAACAGAACTTGGAACAGCCTTCCATGATCGAGACGAAGGCCGAACCACCCTCGACGCGCGCAGGCGGCAGGTGGTCGAACTTTTCGATTTCGGGGAAGGAGATATCCACCTGCGACGCGCCACTCTCCCGGCGCTTGGCCAGCAGCTCGGGGAGGCGGTGCAGGGTTTGCGGGCCGAAGACCACATCCACATAGGGCGCGCGCTTGACGATGGCCTCGCCCTCTTGCGAAGCCACACAGCCGCCCACGCCGATCACCAGATCGGGCTTGAGCAGCTTGAGTTCCTTGATGCGGCCCAGATCGGAGAACACCTTTTCTTGCGCCTTTTCGCGCACCGAGCAGGTGTTGAACAGAATGATATCGGCCTCGGCCGGATCATCGGTCTTGGTAACGCCCTCGGATTCGTTGAGCACGTCGGCCATCTTGTCCGAGTCGTACTCGTTCATCTGGCAACCGAAGGTTTTGATGAAGACTTTCTTGCTCACGATACAAACCACCGTCAAATCAAGCCGTTATGGTACATCCACCGGGATGGCGGAGCATAACGCAAAAGCCCGCCACCTTGCGGCGACGGGCTTTTATTGTCCTGGTGGCTATGACTGGACTTGAACCAGTGACCCCAGCATTATGAGTGCTGTGCTCTAACCAGCTGAGCTACATAGCCAAAGAGCCGGCGATTATCTTGGAATCGCTCGGGGTTCGTCAAGCCCCTGTTAGAGCAAACCCGAACGATCGTCCCGGCCAAAGCCGGCCAGCAAACCTGTCAGCGGCAGGCTCTTGGAGAATGCGATTACTTTAAAAAGTTCGCCCATCTCGGCGGGTTGCAGCAATTTCTGAACAGCCGCCACCGCCTGGAAATGGCGCGCATCGCCTGTATCCAGCGCGCTGACCAGCTCCAATATGCCCGCATCGATCAGGCATGAGGCCTGCGAGGTATAGCCCTCCAGCTGCCAACCCGCCGCCTCGGCAGCGCGGTAAATCGCCGAAAAATCCACATGCGTGGTGATGTCCTGCAAGCCCGGCAGATAGAACGGATCGTCGTGCGCATGGTGGCGGTAGTGGCACATCAACGTGCCGCGATGCCGCTGTGGGTGGTAGTACTCGGCCTGTGCAAAACCATAATCCGGCAGGATCAACGCCCCGGCCCGCACACAGCCCGCCAGACTCGCCACAAAGGCCTGCGCCTCGGGCTGGATTTCGGTCAGGTAGCCGTCGGGCAGATCGGCGTCGCGCAGACAATCCGGCACCTCCGCATCGGCCAAAGGCTTATCAACCCAGATCAGACCATCGTCCCAACCCACGCCGCGCTCGTGCCAGGCGCCACTCTTGTAATGCAACAGCTTGCAGGGCATGGCATCGAGTACTTCATTGCCGACAATGCAGCCGACAAATTCCTCGGGTAACTGATCCAACCACTCCACCCGGCCAAGTAATTCAGGCAAAGCAGCGGCCAGTGTTTCGCGCTGCCTTGCCGCCAGCTCGCCCGATAGCTCCAGTATCCGGTAGCGCATCGGCAACTGCCCAAGCCGATCCAGCTCGCCAAGCAGGTCTGCCGCCAGCCTGCCGGTACCCGCACCCACCTCCAGCAGATCGCCACCACAGGCCGCCAGCACCTGCGCCACCGGTCGCGCCAGTGTTCGGCCAAACAGGGGCGATAGCTCCGGCGCCGTCACAAAATCGCCCGCCGCGCCGAACTTGCGGCTACCGCCACTGTAGTAACCCAAGCCAGGCGCATACAGGGCCATGCGCATGTAGCGATCGAAGCCGATCCAGCCGCCGGCCAGCGCGATATCGGCATGGATCGCCGCCAACAGCGTCTGGCTCGCCGCGAGTTGGTCAGCATCCGGCACGGGGAGCGTGGGCATATACTTGGCCTTGAATAAAACGCCAGTTTAACGAGGGCAAATCATGCAAGGCAAAGTCGTACTGGTCACCGGCGGGGCAAAGCGCGTGGGCGCGGCCATTGTGCGGCGGCTGCACGGCGCCGGTTGGCGCATCATGCTGCACTACCGCAGCTCACAGACCGAAGCACGCGCACTGGCCGCCGAACTCAATCTGCAACGAGCAGGGTCGGTCGCCCTGGTGCAGGCCGATCTGCTCAATACCGCCGCACTGCCGGCGCTGATCCAGCAAACCGTGCAGCAATTCGGCCAGCTGGATGCACTGGTCAACAATGCATCGAGCTTCTTCCCGACGCCGGTCGGCGAGATCAACGACGCCAACTGGGATGACCTGATCGGCAGCAACGTCAAAGGCCCGCTCTTTCTCGCCCAGGCCGCCGCGGCCGAGCTGCGCAAAACCCGCGGCTGCATCGTCAGTATTGCGGATATCCATGTAGATCGCCCCATGCGCGACCACGTCGTCTACACCATAGGCAAGGCCGGGCTGGTGGCAATGACGCGCGCACTGGCCCGCGACCTGGCCCCCGACGTGCGCGTGAACGCCGTCGCCCCCGGTGCCAATGTCTGGCCCGATACCGACTCGGTATTTGATGACCTCACTCGCCAGCGCATCACCCGCACCATTCCGCTGCAACGCGTGGGCGAGCCGGACGACTTGGCGCGGACCATCCAGTTCCTGATCGATGACGCGCCGTACATCACCGGCCAGATCATCAATGTAGATGGTGGCCGCAGCGTGTTCCTGTAAACACGCCATCGGAGGTGTTGCGCGCATCCCCACGCCCGGGAAACCCGGGCGCGAAACCAATAGGGATCACTCTGCGTGCCCGCTGATTGAATCCACTCCCCCCGCCCTCGCCGCCGCGAGGGAGCCTCGCCGTCGCTCGTGACCAACCCCGACAGCGAGCGCCACACAAAAAAACCCTGTAAAATCACGCCCTTTTCGCATTCCGGAGCGTCTCCATGGAGACCGCAGCAGTGCCTGCCAGCAGCACCCACCCCGATCACAAGGCCGTCGAGCAAAAGGCCAAGTACAACGCCGACAAGCTGACCAAGCGCCTGCGCCATGCCGTGGGTGACGCCATCAACGACTTCAACATGATCGAGCAGGGCGATCGCATCATGGTCTGCCTGTCGGGCGGCAAAGACAGCTACACCATGCTCGATATACTGATGAGCCTGCAGCGCAGCGCACCCATCGATTTCGAGCTGATTGCCGTGAACCTGGATCAGAAGCAGCCGGGCTTCCCTGAGCATGTGCTGCCTGAATACTTGAGCGCACTGGGCGTGCCGTTCAAGATTGTCGAGGAAGACACCTACTCCATCGTCAAACGCGTGGTGGAAGAGGGTAAGACGACCTGTGGTCTGTGTTCGCGCCTGCGCCGGGGCATTCTGTATCGCGTGGCCGATGAGCTGGGCTGTACCAAGATCGCCCTGGGTCATCATCGCGAAGACATTCTGGAGACGCTGTTCCTGAACATGTTCTACGGCGGCAAGCTCAAGGCCATGCCGCCCAAGCTGGTCAGCGACGACGGCAAGCACATGGTGATCCGCCCGCTCGCCTACTGCCGCGAGAAGGATATCGAGCGTTACGCCACGATCCGCGAGTTCCCGATCATCCCGTGCAATCTTTGCGGCTCGCAGCCCAATCTGCAGCGAGACGTGATCGGCAAGATGCTCAAGGAGTGGGACAAGCAGTTCCCGGGGCGTATCGAGAGCATGTTTCGCTCGCTCCAGAATGTCGTCCCATCGCACCTTGCCGACACGACACGCTTTGATTTCAAGGGCTTGCAGACGCAAAACACCCCCTACGCGGATGGTGACACGGCCTTCGACGCCGTCGAGCTGCCCAAGCCCGCCAGCCCACTTGGCACTTTCAGCATTCTCGACAGCCGCCGCGATGGCGAGGGCTGCCACTGATGCGCCGCTTCAGCCGCAAGAGTGGTGGCAATTCGTTTGCAGAAGCCGCCGTGGATGTCAGCGAGAAAGACGGCATACGCTCCCTGCACCTGGGCTCGGAAGCCATCCAGAGCTCGATGCGTGTTCGCGACCCGGTTGAACTGGTACTGGCCTACAGTCGCTGCATGTTTGCGTTCCTGCTGTTTCGCGATGAGCCCCAGCATATGGTGATGGTGGGGCTGGGCGGCGGCTCGATCAGCAAGTTTGTCCACCACCACATGCCACAAACCCGCAGTGTGGTGATCGAGCTGCTGCCGCAGATTGTTGGCGTGGCGCGCTCCATGTTCCATCTGCCGCCCGATGACGAGCGACTCGAAGTGCGCGTCGGCGATGGGGCGGAGTACATCGCGGGCATGAAGAAGCCCACGGATGTAATCCTGCTTGATGCTTTCGGCCCCACCGGCATTGCAGAGGCACTCTCGACAGAGTCATTCTTTGCCCAGTGCCGCGCACAACTGAATGACGATGGCGTCTTGCTGGTCAACCTGTGGGGCTCCGATCCACGCTTCCAGATCTATATTGACCGCCTTTCGCGTGCCTTTGACGGGCTTGTGCTCTGCCTGCCCGCACGTCAGCGCGGCAATATCACGGCACTGTGCTTCAAGCGCGGCTGCAACAGCCCGACCTGGGACGCACTGAAAGATCGGGCCAAGGTACTGGAGGCGCGCTACCCGCTGGAGTTTGCTGAATTCGTCACCGATTTGCGGCGCATGAACCCCCACAATGACCGCCGCCTGCTGGTGTGAGTGGGCCGACAGCGCAACCCTCTGGTCGTCTGGGCGCATGATTGCTTTCCAACCCCGCCCCGATGTGAAAAAATCTCGTTAATTTAACGATTTCCACGGTGATAACCATGCTCGATCGAGACGGCTATCGCCCCAACGTCGGCATCATTATTTGCAACGACAAGAATCAGGTTTTCTGGGGCAAGCGGGTTCGCGAGCACTCATGGCAGTTCCCCCAAGGGGGCATCAAATCCGGCGAGACGCCGGAGCAGGCCATGTTTCGCGAACTGATGGAAGAGACCGGGCTCAAGCCCGAGCACGTACGGATACTGGGTCGCACGCGGGACTGGCTGCGTTACGACGTGCCCGTTCAATGGGTGCGTCGCGAGTGGCGTGGTACTTACAAGGGCCAGAAACAGATCTGGTTCCTGCTTCGGCTGGTCGGCCGGGAGTGTGACGTGTGTCTTCGCGCATCACATCACCCGGAGTTTGATGCATGGCGCTGGAACGAATACTGGTCGCCACTGGACGCGGTGATCGAATTCAAGCGCGGCGTGTATGAACAGGCGCTGTCTGAATTGTCCCGTTTCCTGACGCCACAACCGCGCCCCAGACACCGCCAGATGCAGTCTGCGTCACCGCAGTAGCCGTTCAGCCACGATTCATCTGGCTGGCTTACATTGCTGACTTGGCGCAACTAGTTACTTGGTTGCACTGCACAATAACGCTAGCATGAGAGCATGCGACAAAAAATACTCGTAACAGGAGGAGCCGGCTATATCGGCAGCCACACCTGTGTGGAACTGCTAGCCGCGGACTATGACGTTGTCGTAGTCGACAATTTCTCCAACAGCAAACCAGCCGCCCTGGACCGCATTGCCCAGATTTCGGGCCGTTCGGTGCTGTGGCACGAGGGTGATCTGCGTGACCGCGCGCTGCTGCAGCGCGTGTTTTCGCAGTATGCCTTTGCCGGCGTTCTGCATTGCGCCGGACTCAAGGCGATTGCCGAGGCGCAACGTGAACCCTTGCGCTATTACCAGCACAATCTTGAAGCCAGCCTCACGCTGCTGGATGCCATGGCCGCCCATGATGTGCGGCGGATGGTGTTCAGCTCATCGGCTACCGTCTACGGCGAAGGCGCTCGCGTACCCTATCGCGAGGAAGCCCCGCTAGCACCCAATACGGTTTACGGGCGCAGCAAAATGATGGTGGAAGATGTACTGCATGATCTGGTGCAGTCCGACCCCAGTTGGCATATCGGCATCTTGCGTTACTTCAACCCGGTGGGCGCACATCCCTCCGGACTGATCGGGGAAGACGCACGCGGGTCAGTCAACAATCTGATGCCCCATCTCTGCCAGGTCGCCATCGGCAAGCGCGCCGAACTACCCATCTTCGGGCACGACTACCCGACACCCGATGGTACTGGTGTTCGTGACTACCTGCATGTCATGGATGTAGCCGAAGGTCACGTCAAGACCCTGCAGTATCTTGCTACCGAGAGTGGTTTGCTTACCCTTAACCTTGGCACCGGCCGCGGTTACAGCGTACTGGAAGTCGTGCGTGCCTTCGAGCGTGCCTCGGGCAAACGCGTCCCGTCCCGCTATGTGCCTCGCCGCCAAGGCGACCTCGCCAGCTACTATGCCGATGCAACGCGCGCCTCGTCGGTGCTGGGCTGGCATGCCAAACGCGATCTGTCCGAGATGTGTGCAGACGCCTGGCGCTGGCAATCCAACAATCCCGACGGCTACATCTAAGTCGCGCACCCCGCTTACCGGAGTACATCTTGATCCTCGTTACTGGCGGCGCCGGTTTCATCGGCAGCAACTTCGTTCTCGATTGGCTGGCATCAAGCGATGAGCCGGTCATCACGCTGGATCAACTCACCTATGCCGGCAACCGGGACAATCTCGCGAGCCTGGAGCGCGATGAGCGGCACCAGCTCATCGTTGGCAATATCGGCGACGCCGAATTGGTGACTCGCCTGCTCGATCAGCACCAACCTCGAGCCATCGTTCATTTTGCTGCCGAGTCGCACGTCGATCGATCCATTCACGGTCCACGGGCATTTATCGACACCAATATTCTCGGCACCTTCAGTCTGCTGGAGTGCGCTCGTCAATACTGGTCAGACCTGCCTGAGCCTGCGCGCAGCGCATTCCGCTTTCTGCACATCTCGACCGATGAGGTCTATGGTTCACTGGCCCCGCAAGACGCCGCTTTCACTGAAAGCCACAGCTACCAGCCCAACAGCCCGTATTCGGCATCCAAGGCGGCCTCGGATCATCTGGTCCGCGCTTGGCACCATACCTATGGTCTACCCGTACTCACGACCAATTGTTCCAACAACTACGGCCCCTATCAGTTCCCGGAAAAGCTGATCCCCCTGATGATCAGCAATGCCTTGTCCGGCAAGGACCTGCCCATTTACGGTGATGGCTTGAACGTGCGCGACTGGTTGTATGTCGGGGATCATTGCACTGCCATCCGGCGCGTCCTTGAATCGGGTCGATGCGGGGAAACCTACAATATTGGCGGCTGGAACGAGAAGCCCAATCTGGAAATCGTCCATCTCATCTGCGATATGCTCGACAAGGCCCGCCCCCGTGAGGACGGCCTGTCTTACCGAACCCAGATCCGCTACGTCACCGACCGCCCGGGCCACGACCGCCGCTACGCCATCGATGCGAGCAAGATGGAGCAGGAGCTGGGCTGGCGACCTGCCGAGACCTTCGAAACCGGCATTCAGAAGACTATTCAATGGTATCTGGATAACCCGGACTGGGTGGCGCGCATTACCAGCGGGGCTTACCGCGAGTGGCCGCAAACCAATTACGCCGAACGGAGTCAGGCATGAGAAAGGGCATCATTCTCGCCGGTGGCTCCGGTACCCGCCTCTATCCAGCGACACTGGCCGTGAGCAAGCAGCTCCTGCCGCTGTATGACAAACCCATGATTTACTACCCCCTGACCACGCTGATGCTGGCAGGGATACGCGACATCCTGGTGATCTCTACCCCACAAGACACGCCGCGCTTCCAGCAGTTGCTTGGTGATGGCAGCCAGTGGGGGATTTGCCTCGAATACAAGGTTCAACCCAGCCCGGACGGCCTGGCGCAAGCCTTCATCCTGGGCGAAGAATTCATCGGCCGCGACAGCGTGTCGCTGGTTCTCGGCGACAATATCTTCTACGGCCATGACTTCCAGACTCTGCTGCAGCGAGCATCGGGGGCTGAAGCAGGCGCAACCGTCTTTGCGTATGCCGTGCAAGATCCTGAGCGTTACGGCGTTGTTGAATTTGATGCGCAGGGCAAGGCCATCAGCCTGCAGGAAAAGCCGGCGCAGCCCAAGTCGCGCTATGCCGTCACAGGCCTGTATTTCTATGACAATGATGTCGTCGATATTGCCAAATCCATTCGCCCATCACCCAGAGGCGAGCTGGAAATCACCGATGTCAACGCCCACTATCTCGATGCCGCCAAGCTACGTGTAGAGATCATGGGGCGCGGCTATGCATGGCTCGACACGGGCACCCATGAGTCCATGCTGGAAGCCTCACTCTTTATCCAGACGCTGGAAAAGCGCCAAGGGCAAAAGATCGCCAGTCCGGAAGAGGTAGCCTTCCGCCAAGGCTATATCGACGCTGCCCAGCTTGAGCGACTGGCCACGCCCATGGCCAAGAACAGCTATGGCCAATATCTGTTCAGCCTGCTGAGTGAACAGCGTCCTTTCCGATAGCACCAAGCCCATGCGCGTTGGTCTGCTGGTCCCGACGCTGAACGCGGGGAGCCGCTGGCCCGCGTGGATTCATGCGCTCTCCATTCAGACGCGACAACCCGATCGCGTACTTGTCATTGACTCGGCCTCCACTGACAACACCCTCACGCTGGCACGTGCGGCAGGCTACGAGACACACCTCATCAGCCGGACAGATTTCGATCACGGCGGCACGCGCCAGCTTGGTGTCCGCCTACTGCAGGACTGCGACATCATCGTATGCCTCACGCAGGATGCGCTGCTCGACAATGAGCATGCGCTAGCGGCGCTGATCACTGCCTTCACCGCCCCCCGTGTTGCCGTCGCGTATGGTCGTCAACTGCCCCATGATGAGGCCACGCCGATTGCAGCGCACGCACGCCATTTCAACTATCCCGCAATACCCAAAGCCAACCGGTTTGAAGATCGGGTGCAATCAGGTATCCGGACCGCCTTCTGCTCGAATTCCTTTGCCGCGTGGCGGCGCAGCGCTTTGCTGGAGATCGGCGGATTCGCGCAGGGCACCTTGTTCGGCGAAGACATGCAGACCTGTGCCCGGCTCTTGATGGCCGGCCACACCGTCATTTACGCCGCACACGCTCAAGTACGGCATTCACACAACTATCGTGTGATTGAGGAGTTCCGGCGCTATTTTGATACCGGCGCCATGCACACGATGACGCCGTGGCTGATCCAGGCTTTCGGGACGCCCGGAGGCGAAGGGCGCAGGTATGTCGCATCCGAGTGGCGCTGGCTCAGCAGCTATGGATGTCGCTGGAAGGTCAGGGCCTGCGCAAGCAACGCTGCCAAATGGTTTGGCTACCAGCTCGGCCGGCACTACAGATGGCTACCGCGGGCGATTCGTCCACGTTTCAGCCTGCATCCAGGTTGGTGGAATAAGCCGGGACATCAATAAGCTCCCGTACGGCCCAGCACCACGCCGATGGTGCGTACAAGGATGCGGCAATCCATCCCTAGGCTCCAGTTCTGCACATAGTGCACATCCAGTGAAACCCGGTGTTCATAACTGGTGTCATTGCGCCCGCTTACCTGCCAAAGCCCTGTAATCCCCGGCCTGACGGACAGATAGGACGGCGCATGCGGCCCATATCTCGCCAGCTCCTCGGCCACAATGGGGCGAGGCCCCACCAGACTCATATCACCGATCAGTACGTTCCAGAGTTGCGGCAGTTCGTCGATACTGGTTTTGCGCAAGAACTCGCCCAAAGGCGTAACACGTGGGTCCTTGCGCAACTTGAAATCACGCGCCCACTCCTGTCTGGCGTCAGCACTTTCTGCCAAGAGCGCCGCAAGCCGCTGCTCCGCATCGGGCAGCATCGTCCTGAGCTTGTAGCAGGGGAAACGCCGCCCGCCCCGACCAATTCGCCAGTGGGCAAACAAAACAGGGCCGCCCTGCATGCGAAGCACCACGGCTATCATCAGCAGCGGCAAGGCCAGTAACATCATCAGTATCAGACTGGCAAAGATATCCAGACTGCGCTTGAGCATGCGCGCCATCGATTCCACCCGGCCTTCAGGGTAGCAAGGGACGCAGTTGCGCCTCGCTGAGATAGTCGATATACGACAAGCCCAGCTGTTTCAGCAGCACGAAGCGGATTCGCCCTTCAACAACCTTCTTGTCCTGGGCCATCAAGGACATCCAGCGCTCAAAACCCAAAGCGGGAGCCTCGGCAGGCAACCCGGCCGCGCGGAGTAGTCGCGCTATACGGTCAACATCCGACTCACTTAGATTGCCCAGCGCGGCAGATGCGTGGGCAGCGAGCCACATACCCGCGCCCACGGCCTCGCCATGGAGCCATACGCCGTACCCCAGCCCTGCCTCAATGGCGTGGCCGAAGGTATGACCCAGATTCAGCAGTGCACGCACTCCCTCCTCCCGCTCATCCATCGCGACAATCCGGGCCTTGTTCTGGCAGGAGCGCTCGACAGCGTACTCCAGCGCACTCGGATCGCGCCGCACCAGCGCCGGCATGTTCGCCTCAAGCCACTCAAGAAAGGGCAGATCATCAATCAACCCATACTTGATTACTTCGGCCAGTCCCGCCGAATACTCCCGGTCGGGCAGGGTCTTGAGCACATCCAGATCAGCCAGTACCAAGCTGGGCTGATGGAAGGCACCAATCATGTTCTTGCCCAAGGGGTGATTGATAGCCGTCTTGCCGCCAACGGAGGAATCGACCTGTGCCAGCAAGGTTGTCGGGATCTGGATGAACGGCATACCTCGTTGATACAGAGAGGCCGCGAGTCCGGTAATGTCGCCAACCACACCACCGCCCAGTGCGATCAGCGTGGTCTTGCGCTCGCAACGTTCTCTCAAGAGGGATTCGAGGATCAATTGGAGGCTATCAAATGTCTTGTATTGCTCACCATCCGGCAACAAGACCGTGGCATAGCGCACCCCCGCTGCCCCCAGGGTGGCGCAAAGGCGATTCATGTAGAGCGGGGCCACCGTGGTATTTGACACGATCACGACACGCTTCTGAGGCAGCACGGCCAGAATGGGCGCTATCGCATCAAGCAGGCCTTGGCCGATCAGTATCTGGTAGGGGGATTGGGGTAGATCAAGCTTTACTGTGCGCATGAATACTTTGCAACTCTTCAACGATCTTGAGCGCGAGCTGGTTCACGCTCTGCCTGCTGGTGTCTACCACCATGTCGGCAATCTCGCGGTAATAGGGATCTCGCTGCTCAAACAGGGCCTGCAGTTTTGCTCTGGGGTCCTCTGTTTGCAATAACGGCCGGTTCTTATCATGCCGTGTCCGCTGGTAGAGTTCATCCACCGAGGCACGCAGGTAAATCACGAACCCGCGACTTGCAAGATTGGTGCGGTTAACAGGGTCCAGCACTGCCCCACCGCCTGTAGCCAGCACAATCCCGTTCATGGCGCTGAGTACATCAATGACTTCAGTTTCTCGCGCCCGGAATCCCGGCTCACCTTCAATCTCGAAGATCAGCGACACACGCACGCCCGTACGCGCTTCGATCTCATGATCGGCGTCATAAAAAGTCTTGTTGGTAATACGGGCCAAAGCACGACCAATGGTCGTCTTGCCCGCACCCATCAAGCCCACCAGAAAAAAATTGCCCGGCAAATTCATGCCGGGCATTGTAACGGATGGCGACGGGTCAACGTAGGTTGAGTGCGTCATCCAGAATACGTGGGGTAATGAATATCAAGAGTTCTTTCTTGGCAGCGGCCTTGGTTTTTGCCTTGAAGAGATTGCCAACAACAGGGATATCCCCCAGCCATGGCACCTTGCTCTCGCCATCGCTCTCTTGCATCTCATAGACACCACCCAAGACAGCCGTGTCGCCACTACCGACCAGCACGTTGGTTTCGACAACCTTGGTCTCCACCACCGGGAACTGTCCTGTTTGCGTCAGGACATCATTGCTGACCTTCAGCTCCATGAAGACACGTCGGTCGGGCGTAATGCGCGGCGTAACCTCAAGTTTAAGTGCGGCCTCTTTTTCCTGCGGTGCGGCACTGGCACCGGAACCTCCAGGCACAATGATGTAGTAACGACGGCCTTGAGAAATGGTTGCCTTCTGCTGATCTGCCGTGATCACCCTTGGGCTGGACACGGTACGCCCACGGCCCTCGGCCTCCAGTGCCTGCAACTCAAGAGACACCAAGGCGCCCTGGGCTGCATTGACCAAGGTCACGCCGAGACTCGCGCCAGACGACACGCCGGCAGGCAGATTGACCACGGTGCCTTGCGTGCTTGCGCTGCCACCCACACCGTTGTTGAGCACATCAATTGATGAATTGATGTCGTTGCTGATGCCAACGCGAGTGTTGCTTCCCGCTGTGCGATCGCCGCGCAAGCCCAGACGCACCCCCAAGTTTCGACTGAAAGTGTCATCAGCGACAACAATTCGAGCCTCAATCATGACTTGCCTCGCAGCCACATCAGTACGTAACAGCAGGGCGCGAACCTCATCCAGCTTGGATGGAATGTCGCTGACAATGAGCGTATTGGTACGGGACTCAACAATGGCCGTCCCTTGCTTACTCAAAAACGGCTGCTTGTCACTCATCAGCATCGACCGAACATCCTCTGCCTTCTGATAATTCAGTTGGAAGGATTCCGATCGAGTAGGCTCGACTTCTGCGAGCTTCTTTTTACTTTCGGCGATTTGTGTTTCCCGCAGTGCAATTTCTTCACGCGGTGCAACCCACATGACATTACCGTTGTCTCGCTTGTCCAGGCCCTTGCTTTGCAAAATCAGGTCCAGAGCCTGATCCCAAGGAACATCCTTGAGGCGCAAGGTGAGGCTACCGATTACCGTATCGCTTGTAATAATGTTCTTGCCGGTAAATTCCGCAATCACCTGAAGAACCGTGCGTACCTCGACGTTCTGAAAATTCAGCGATAGCTTGTCGCCTTTGTAGGTGGGCTTATCCAGCTGCGCAATCCGCTTTGCCTGCTCATCAATACTCTTCACTTCGACAAAAAAGCGGTTTTCCGTCTGGTAGGCCGAGTACTCCCAGTTTCCTTTCGGCTCAATAACCATCTTCACGGTATCGCCTTGGGCGTAGGTATCAATGGTCTGCACCGGGGTACCAAAATCGGTTACATCCATTCGCCGTTCAAACTGACGCGGCAACCCTGCTTTCGCAAACTCCAAGATCAGGCTTTTGCCTTGCTGTCGAATGTCAATACCCATCGAGGCGCTGGATAGCTCCACGGAAACGCGGCCCTCCCCATTCTGACCGCGCCTGAAATCCACATTGCGGAGCGACTCCTTTTTGACCCCTTCGGAGGCGGCAAACAAAGTCGTCGCATTACTGGCTTGCTGAGCCTGCGAGTTTGCAGCGACTGCAATGCGCAATACATTGCCCTCCACCTTGGTTTCGTAACTGGCCGCCCTCGACAAGCCCAAAACCAGACGAGTTCTGCCGCCTGCCTCAGCAATATTAACCAAGCGCAGATTTCCACCGCTTACGGGAATGCTGGACTTCCCGCTGTCATTGATCGTGTTCACGAAATCAAATGCGATGCGCGGCGGCGTGTTAACAACAAAGCTCGGAGGAACCTGGGGCGCCCGTTGCAATGTAATCAACACCTCTTGGCGATCAGCAGACTCTGCCCTTACCTCGATGGCCTTGATTGCATTACCCTCGCTCGCCCGGCCAACGCAAGCAGCCATTGCCATGGCAACGTAGGCCGCCCATACCCATACTTGGCGCTTTATCATTTTCTCTGCTCCGTCTCATCAAGCGTCAGGACACTTGTTCTTTCAATCCAGTCGCCGCTGCTATCTTCGACAATTTCTTTCAGCGTGACTTCTGTCTCGGTAATGGACGTGGCCATGCCAAAGTTTTGGCCCATATAGCTACCAACTTTCACCCGATAGAGATTTCCATCCGGCGTGCGAATAAGGGCGTTGATGTCCTTATCTTTCTGCAGGGTGCCTACCATACGCAGCTTTTCGAGATCGTATGATTCCAGCGTCTCGCGGGGACGATTCAGGTTCGGTGCCAATCCGCCTCCGCCCCCGCCCTTCTTTGCTACCTCCATCTTGCTGCGATTGAAGGGCTCAACAAGATCAAAGGCATTGTAGACGAGCGGCTGGTAGGGCTTCACTTCCGGCAACGGATCGATGCGGCTCTTCAGTTTCAGTTCGCTCTCGCTCTCTGCCATCCACGACTTAAGGTCACTGAACTCCTCTTCGATGCAACCGGATAACATGGTCACGGTCAAGGCGCTCATCGCCAGGAATACGACAGGCTTCATGGCAGTCCCTTCCTTACTTTTTGTTCTTTGCCTTGGCATCAGCTTCCGCCTTGCGTACCTCTACTGCCTCCTCACCATCCAGAGCTCTGTATGTGCGGGCAACTGCTTGCATGGTTAGCAGCCCCCCATTGTCAGCAGAGTTTGGTGGCGGCATCGATACCTGAATGTTGGTCAAGGTAACAATCCGGGAAAGCTGCGCAATGTCGCTCGCAAAGGCGGCAAGATCGTGATAGTTCCCGTTGATTTTCAGATCAATCGGCCGCTCTGCAAATTCGGTCGTTTTAACCTCGCTCGGCGTTGGCTTGAACAGATCAAACTGCAAACCACGCCCAACACCGGACTGATTGATCTCGGTAATCAGCGTTTCCATCTCCGCCTTGCTGGGCAATTGCTTGAGCAGGGCACCAAATGATTCCTGAATCTCAGCAAGTTGCTGTCGATAAGCCTCCAGATTGATAGCCTTACTCTTCTTGTCCAGATAAGCCTGCTTCAAATCAGCCTCTCTGGCGCGACCTTGGGCAAGTACGTCCTGCTGGCCTGAAACCAGCAAAAAGTATCCAAGAACGACCACGAGCAACGTAGTAAGGCACAACACCGCCAGTTGGACTGGTGCCGGCCAGTTGGCGATGTCTTTCGGATCAAGACGCTTGAGTTCTTCCAGGCTAATGTTCACTTACCCGCCTCCTTTGCCTTGCCGCCCTTGCGCGTGGATGGATCCGGCTCCGGTTCTTCACGCGTAATGCGCACGGTGAGGGTGAACTCACTGAGCCGCTGCGAAATGGCCGACTGCTTGGCATCCCGCTCCTTATTTTGAACCACTTCAATCTGAACAAGATTGGGCTGCTCAAATATGGGAGAGTCATTCAGACTCCGCATCAGCGTTGATACCCTCGCACTCGACTGCGTGTATCCAATCAGGGTTACGGAATCCGTAGACTGCTTAAACTCTCTAAGGTACATACCCTCCGGCATCTGACGTACGATCTGATCGAAAATCTGTACAGATTCAGCCCGGTTGGATTGAAGCCTTTCAACTACCTTTTTGCGATCAAGCAGTAGTTGCCGCTCTTTCTTGAGCGTTTCAATCTCGGCAATTTGTTTCTCCAGCTTCGCATTCTCTTCCTCAAGGAATGCATTGCGCTCTTCCTGATTGGCGATTTGCGCACTAACCATTGCGTAAGCAACACCGACCAGCCCCAGCCCGACTGCTACGGCCACTACCGACAGAATGGCAAACCGAGTTGCACGCGCCTTGCGCTTTTGTTCCCGATGCGGGAGAAGGTTGATCCGGATCATGCGTCAAACCTCCGCAAGGCCAAGCCGCACGCAATGAGCAGGGAGGGCGCATCCAAGAGTAGCTGCCGAGTCTTGATGCGGCTTGACTGGGTCATATTGAGGAACGGATTGGCTATCATCGTACTGATCTGGGTGCGACTGGCAACCACTTCGTCCAACCCCGGAATGACACTGCAACCGCCAGCCAGCAGAACGTGATCGACACTATTGAACTGTGTCGACGTAAAGAAAAACTGCAGGGCACGCGATACTTCCATGGCAAGCGAGTCCATGAAAGGCTGCAACACCTCCGGCTCGTAATTGTCAGGCAAACCGCCATTCCGCTTTGCAGCCTCCGCCTCATCCGCAGACAGGTTGAATTTCCGCTGGATATCCTGGGTGAGCTGGTTACCACCGAAGGCCTGCTCACGCGAATAGACCTGCTGTCCGTCGCGCAACACATTGATGTGCATCATGGCGGCACCGATGTCCACCACCGCAACCGTCTGCCCCTGCCCGCTATCGGGTAGCTGGCGTGCAATCAGCTCAAAGGCCGCCTGGGTGGCGAAAGACTCCACGTCCATCACCAAAGCTTTCAGCCCGGCGGACTCAATGGCAGCCACTCGGTCTTCAACCTTCTCCTTGCGAGATGCCGCGATCAGCACCTCGACCTCATCCGGCGTTGCCGCAGAGGGGCCCAGCACCTGGAAATCAAGATTCACTTCATCCAGTGCAAAGGGGATGTACTGGTTGGCCTCTGTCTCAACCTGCATTTCAAGCTCGGCCTCAGTCTGGCCGGCAGGGACGGTGATTTTCTTCGTTATCACCGCTGCGGCGGGAAGCGCCAGCGCCGCATTTCGCACGCGCGTCCCCATGACTCGCCACGCTCGCTTGACGGCCTCACCCACCGCCTCTAGATTGGCGATGTTGCCGTCTACCACGGCGTCCTTGGGCAGCGGCTCAATGACGTAGCGCTCTACGGTAAGATGTTTACCGGTATCCGTGAGCTCTACCATCTTTACCGCAGACGTGCTGATGTCCACACCGATCAACGGTGGCGTCTTAGGCTTCAGGAAATCGAGATTCAACTTGAATTTCCTTTACAAATTAGTCGCGTACGCGAGTTATATACGAATTCACTTTAAATCCTAGCAGCGCCCCCATTGGGTGTAAAGGCGAATTATGCATTTATCGTATTCTGCTTACTGCGCCTGAAATTCCCACACTTCCATTTGGACACCGCATCCCTGATGAAACATCGCTGGATACTCTTAGCTGCAGGCATTGCTTCTACTCTTGTCGTTGGCGCAGGCGGTGCGATCGCCTTGGCGGTGGCCACGGTCTATCCCCGCCTTCCTTCTCTGGAAACACTTACAGACTATAGACCCAAAATTCCGCTTCGGGTCTACACGCAAGACGGTGTGCAGATTGGGGAGTTTGGCGAGGAAAAGCGCGATTTTGTTGCCATTTCCAAAGTGCCGCTGCTAATGAAGCAGGCCATTCTCGCTGCGGAGGACGAACGTTTTTATCAGCATGGTGGCGTGGACTATATCGGCGTGGCCAGAGCCGCACTTTCCAACCTGATTCAAGGACATGCGCAATCCGGCGCCAGCACAATCACCATGCAGGTGGCGCGGAATTTCTTTCTGAGTAGCGAAAAGACTTTCTCCAGAAAATTCAATGAAGCATTGCTTTCATTCAAAATCGAACACAATCTCTCCAAGGATCAGATCCTGGAGTTGTATTTCAATCAGATATATCTAGGACAGCGCGCCTACGGCTTCTCTTCTGCGGCACAAGTTTACTTTGGCAAAACGCTGGAGCAACTTAGCCCGGCTGAAATGGCCATGCTCGCCGGTCTGCCCAAAGCCCCATCCAGCTACAACCCGGTCGTCAATCCGGCCAGAGCCAAACTCCGCCAGCAATATGTTTTACGTCGAATGCGGGAATTGAAATTCCTGGATCCCGCGCAGTACCAAGCCGCCACAAAGGAAGTACTCAGCATTCGGAAGGCCAGCGAGGCCTTTAGCGTTGCTGCCGATTATGTCGCGGAAATGGCGCGGCAGGTTGTCGTAGAAAAGTATCGGGATGCGGCGTATACACAGGGCTTCAACGTTTACACAACGCTCGTCGCCTCGCGTCAGCACGCTGCATATGCTGCTGCGCGTAAGGGGGTGCTTGATTATGATCGTCGTCATGGCTACCGGGGGCCTGAAGGATTTCTGGACCTGAAGGATGGCAGGGAGCGCGACACGGATTGGCTGGATGAACAGCTCAGCGAGATTCGCGACGCAGGTGACCTTCGTCCTGCGGTCGTCCTGAGCACGGGCAACGGCGCACTCAAGGTGTATATCAAGGGCGGTATCCGCAGCGAGATCAAAGGCAAAGCCTTGCAGTTCGCCTCGCGCGCACTCAGTAAAAAGCTTTCGCCAAACCAGCAGTTGCGAGCTGGTGCAGTCATCCGCGCCTATCCCGTTAACGGCGAGTGGCATATCGGTCAACTGCCGCAAGTCGAGGTTGCCCTGGTGTCCCTCGACCCCAGCAGCGGTGCCATACAGGCACTGGTGGGAGGTTTCGACTTCAGCCGCAATAATTTCAATCGCGTAACCCAGGCTTGGCGGCAGCCTGGTTCCAGTTTCAAACCCTTTGTCTATTCCGCCGGGATTGAGCGGGGTCTGACGCCGGCGACGGTAATCAACGACGCACCATTGGTCATTGATCCCGCCTCGGTAGGCGGGCAACAGTGGGAGCCCAAGAACTTTGATGGCAAGTTCGATGGCCCGATGACAATCCGGAACGCCCTGACCAAATCGAAGAATCTGGTATCGATCCGGATCTTGCAAGCCATCAGCCCTGAATACGCGCAAGCCTATATCAGCAAGTTCGGTTTTGAAGCGCGTCACCACCCCGCTTATCTAACAATGGCATTAGGTGCCGGTAGCGTGACGCCCCTACAAATGGCCGAGGGTTATGCGGTATTCGCCAACGGTGGCTATCGGATACGTTCCTACTTCATTGATCGCATTGAAGACACCAAGGGTCGCGTCCTCGCCCGAACCGAGCCAGAAGTGGCAGGCAAGGATGCACCCCGGACACTGGATGCCAGAAACGCATTTATCATGACCAGCATGATGCGGGATGTAACGCGTTTTGGTACGGCGGCAAAAGCAAATGTCTTGAACCGCAACGATATCGCCGGGAAGACAGGCACCACCAACGACTCTCACGACGCATGGTTTGCTGGTTATCAGGGGACGCTGGTCTCCGTGGCATGGCTTGGCTTTGATCAGCCGCGCTCGCTCGGCGGGGCGGAGACCGGTGGCCAGGCAGCGCTTCCCATCTGGATCAACTATATGGCCAGTGCCTTGAAGGACGCTCCCGAACATCGGGTTGCGATCCCGGAGGGGGTCATTGTCCGGACCATTGAGGGCAGCAAAGGGCCTCGCGACGAGTTCTTCTATGCCGAGTTTCCAGACACCAATCCAGAGTTGGCCCTGGAGAGCACTGCGTCTGCTCCTCTGCAGTCCATTGAGGATGGCGTAAAGGACTTACTGTTCTAATCTGTAGCTTGCCATCAATTTCATGGGGTCATGCATGGCTCAGCCAATGCCGCCGATGCTTACGGATGAATTGCCCGATGTTTTTCCGATATCCGCCGCGGAATCAGCAGCGGATCAGCAAGATGTTCTATCAGTGCTTGAGCAACTGAAAGCAATGGACGCCACCTTGGCCCTGTTTTACGCAGAGGGCATGGCGCCCATTTATGGTCAGATCCAGACCATTCGAGATGCATCTCTCAGCCTGGAAATACTGGACCAGATGGCACTGCCCAATGTGGTTGATCAGCAAGCGCTACATTGCCTGACAAGGCTCTCGGGCCAACAACTCCGTTTCGATACACGATTCATCGGATATGACGAGAGTGCACCTGGATCGTTATGCATTCGCCTTGAGATGCCGTGCAGTTTCTCATATCTGCAGCGCCGAGGTGCATTCCGGCTTGACCTGATACCACGCCGGCCTGTTTCATGCTTTTTATCCGTCAAAGGGGATGAGATCGAGATCTCGGTTGCCGATGTCAGTCTGGGTGGCGTTGGCCTGTTGGGTGTTATACCGGGTGTGGCCCTAGTGCCCGGCTTGATACTCAAAGGGGCGCGGGTCGAACTATCCTCTGGCAACTGCTTGATTGTGGATCTGGAGGTCCGCTCGCAAGCCGATTACTTTCTCAAGAATGGCATCAAGACCATTCGAACAGGTACACAATTCAAAGCACTCTCGCCAAGAGATGCCCAGACTCTGATGCGCTATATCAACCGCGTCGCCACTCAGCAGTCGTAACTACTTGGCAACTGTGGCTCTACCGCCGGCATCAGCATGCTTGGCAGTTGTGGCAATACACCGTGCCTAACGTGATATCCAGAAGCCAACGGGCGGCGGCAGAGTCGCGAACGCTCGCAATCTCACATCCCACGTCCCCAAAAGCAAAACCCCCAGTCAGAATACTGACTGGGGGTTTTAAGGGTAGCCTGGCGGTGACCTACTTTCACACGGGAATCCGCACTATCATCGGCGCGGCCTCGTTTCACGGTCCTGTTCGAGATGGGAAGGCGTGGGTCCAAGGCGCTATGGCCGCCAAGCAAA